>CANDBF010000010.1 GCA_947382865.1 uncultured Clostridia bacterium | reverse complement strand
TGACGGCGAGGAATATGGGCGTTGACAATGCAATGCGCCAAATAGCGCGGTTTTTGCAAATAGCGCGGTTTTTACTCCCATTCGATAGTCGCAGGCGGCTTCCCTGTAATATCATACACCACTCGCGATACCCCCTGCACCTCGTTCACGATACGCGACGACACGACGTCCAGCACCTCGTAGGGAATATGCGCGTACTCACAGGTCATAAAGTCGGAGGTAATGACGGCGCGCAAGCCGAGCACATAGTTGTAGGTGCGCCCGTCGCCCATCACACCCACCGTACGCATATCGGTGAGCACGGCAAAGAACTGTCCGTAATGCAAATCCGCTTTTTTAAGCTCCTCGCGGAAAATATAATCGGCGTCGCGGAGTATATCGAGGCGCGCCTTTGTTATCTCGCCGATACAGCGCACCGCAAGCCCCGGACCGGGGAAGGGCTGACGGGAGACGAGCGTGTCGTCGAGTCCCAGCTTTCTTCCCAGCTCGCGCACCTCGTCCTTGAAGAGCGACCTGAGCGGCTCGACGAGTCCTGCAAATTTGGTATCCTTGGGCAATCCGCCAACGTTGTGGTGGGATTTGATGACCGCGCCCGTTGTGAGTCCGCTCTCGACAACGTCGGGATATATCGTGCCCTGCGCAAGCAGACTTCCCGCAAATTTCGCGCTCTCCTCCTCGAATACGCGCACGAATTCCTCGCCTATTATCTTGCGTTTACGCTCGGGGTCTGTTACGCCCGCGAGCTTGGTCAAAAACCTCTCTTCGGCGTTCACTCTTACGAAGTTGAGCGACTTTCCCGCGAACGCGCGCTCTATTTCGTCGCCCTCGTTTTTTCTCATCATTCCGTGGTCTACGAAAATGCATGTGAGCTGATTTGGTATCGCCTTTTCGAGTATGGCGGCGCAAACGGAGCTGTCCACTCCGCCGCTAAGCCCCAGCACGACCTGACGGGAACCTACCTGCTCCCTTATTCTCACCAGCTCGCGCTGAATAAAATCGTCCATATCGTAATCGCCCTTAGCGCCGCAGACCTCGTACAGGAAATTGTGCAAAAGCTGCGTGCCCTTCTTCGTACGCTCCACTTCGGGGTGGAACTGCACCGCATACAGCTTACGCGCCCCGTCGTACATTGCGGCAATCGGGCAGTCCGAGGTATGCGCCGCGGACTTGAAGCCCTCGGGCACCTCGTAAATGCGGTCGGTGTGACTCATAAGCGTAACACCGTTTTCGCCAAGTCCCTTAAACAGCGGACAGTCCTCATCGTCGTAGGTCGTACTCACCGTGCCGTACTCGCTCACGGCGCAGGATTTCACCTCGCCGCCCAGAGTATACGCCATAAGCTGCATTCCGTAGCAAATCCCAAGCACGGGGATACCGAGCTCGAACAGTTCCCCGACGGTGTGCGGAGAGCTCTCCTCGTACACGCTGTGCGGACCGCCCGTGAGGATAATTCCGATAGGCGCAATTTCTTTTATTTTCTCAATAGGAGTGCTGCCCGCAAGAATCTGCGAATGCACTCTGCACTCTCTGACTCTGCGCGCGATTAGCTCCTTATACTGCCCTCCGAAATCGAGAACGATTACAGTCTGATTTTCATTTTTCGCCATAAAAACACCTTTATATAAGCAAAACGGGCTTATAAACCCGTTTTTGCGCTATTTGACTATGATTGCGTCGCGCTCCGCACCGACGGAAATATACTTGATGTTGCAATCGACGGCTTTTTCGATATACTCGATATATTTGCGCGCGTTCTCCGGCAAATCCTCATATCTGCGGCAGTCCGCAGTGGAGCAGCACCAACCGTCTACGTACTCTATTATCGGTTTGGCAATATTGAGAGCTTCGCCGCTCGGGAATTCGTCCACGCGCTTTCCGTTTACGTCATACGCAACGCATACGGGAATCCTTTCGATAGTGTCGAGGATATCCAGCTTTGTGAGCGCGATTTCGTCCGCCGCCTGAACCATACAGCCGTATCTTGACGCGACTACGTCAAAGCCGCCCACTCTGCGCGGACGACCTGTCGCCGCGCCGTATTCGCCGCCGGCTCTTCTCAGATTTTCCGCTTCCTCGCCGAACATTTCCGCGGTGAAGGGTCCCTCACCGACGCACGTCGAGTACGCTTTCATAACGCCTATCGCGTTGTCCACCTTGCGGTTGGGGATACCCGCTCCGACGGGACCATATGCCGTTATAGTTGAAGACGAGGTCGTGTAAGGATAAATGCCGAAATCGATATCGCGCAATGCGCCGAGCTGCGCTTCGAGCATAACTCTCTTGCCCTCGTTGAGCGCGGCGTTGAGATAGTAGCCGGTGTCGCAGATATATTCTTTGAGAGGAGAACCGTATTTACCGAACCATTCGAGCAATCCGTCCACGGTATATTCCTCGCCGCCGTACATTCCCTTTATAGTGAGATTTTTCCACTCTACTATGGTTTCGAGGCGGGATCTGAGATACTCGGGGTGGAGCAAATCTCCCATACGGATAGCTTTTTTCATATACTTGTCCGCATAGACAGGGGATATGCCGCGACGGGTAGAGCCGAATTTCTTATCGCCGAGCCTGTCCTCTTCGAGGCAGTCCTGCGCGACGTTGTAGGGACAGCATACAATCGCCTTATCGCTGATTTTCAGATTTTCGGGCGTTATGCTTATGCCGCCCTCTCTGAGTCTCGAAATCTCGCCGCAAAGATGCTGTATATCGATGACCATACCCGTGCCCATCACGTTGACCTTGTCCTCGCGCAGTATTGCGGACGGGAGCAGATTGAGCACGAATTTACCCTTGTCGTTGATGACGGTATGCCCGGCGTTGTTTCCGCCCTGATAGCGCACGACTACGTCCTGCGACTGTGAGAGCAAGTCGACCATGCGGCCTTTGCCCTCGTCACCCCAGTTGATACCTACGATTGATGTAAGCATATGTAAACCTCAAAAATTTATTTTTATTCTTTTGCAAGAATGCTTGACGTGCACTGCAAGGGTGTACGTTGGAAATTTTAATTAAGATTTCCCCCTTCCTCAGGTGTTCCCCCGATTGCGGTCTCTCATTTTAACCCCATTAATGGGGACCCCAAATGAGCCTCTCCGCAAGCCTTCGGCGGTGAACACAACGCGATTGGACTTTCAGTCAACAATCGCTATTCCGTCGCTACGCTCCTTACGGCGCTCGCATATACAAGCATAGATCTCTGTTTATATCACTCGCTCACATGCAGAAAACGAAATTGCCTGTTCGCTTGTACAGAGCGTCAAGCTCGGCACTCGGGTTGGCGCGCGCCCTGCACGCGCCGGTGCAGTCTCTTGAATAAGTATTCGTCGTGCTCCACCTTATCAAGCCGAGTGTGACATTCGGCGCAAAGTTCACACATTTATTTCACTACTCTCCCCAATGAAATCTTTATTTTTTTCAAGCAACGGGTCGACGGTGGATTTGAGATAATCCTCCACCTGTATCGGAGCGATACCCGTAAACGCGTTTACGTCGAGCAGGCTGTCAAGCTCTTCGGCTGAGAGACCAAAAGTCTCGTCGGCGAGTATTCGGGAGAGCAAATCGTTGTCGCCGCCCTCCTGCTTGACGACCTTCGCCGCCGCTACGGAATGCCTGCGTATCGCCTCGTGCAGCACCTGTCTGTCGCCGCCCTTGTTCTTCACACAGTACATAAGTATATTTTCCGTCGCCATAAACGGAAGCTCGGCGTTCAAGTGCCTTGCTATAATCTTATCGTAGACGGTGAGACCGCTGATTATATTGTTGTAAAGCGCGAGTATAGCGTCCACTGCGAGGAATGCCTCGGGGATTGCGATGCGGCGGTTGGCGCTGTCGTCGAGGGTACGCTCGAACCATTGCGTAGCCGCGGTGATCGCGGGATTGAGCGTATCGCACATAACGTACCTCGCAAGCGAGGCTATGCGCTCGCTGCGCATGGGATTGCGCTTATACGCCATTGCCGAGGAGCCTATCTGCTTGGACTCGAACGGCTCCTCCACCTCTTTGAGGTGGGAAAGCAATCTTATATCGTTTGAGAACTTCGCCGCGCTCTGCGCAATGCCGCAAAGCACGCTTATCACGTTGTAGTCCTGCTTGCGGGTGTAGGTCTGTCCGCTGACGGCGACGCTTTGCCCGAAGCCCATTTTGCCCGCAATGATTTTGTCGAGAGCCTTGACCTTTTCGGAGTCGCCCTCAAACAGCTCTACAAAGCTGGCGGCGGTGCCCGTCGTACCCTTGCAACCGAGCAGCTTCAATCTGGAAAGCTCGAAATCGAGAGTTTCCAAATCCAAAACCAAGTCCTGCAACCACAGCGCGGCGCGCTTGCCGACGGTGGTGGGCTGTGCCGCCTGAAAATGCGTATAGCCGAGGGTCGCGAGATTTTTGTATTTATCCGCGAAATCACGCACGGATTTTATACACGTGACAAGGGCGCGCTTTATTTCAAGCAAGCCCTCCTTCATCTGAATGACGTCCGTGTTGTCGCCTACGTAGCAGCTCGTCGCGCCGAGGTGTATTATCGGCTTCGCGTCGGGGCAGACCTCGCCGTAGGTAAGCACGTGCGCCATAACGTCGTGACGGACTTCCTTTTCCCTAGCCTTGGCAAACTCGTAATCGATATCCTCGATATGCGCTTTCATCTGCTCTATCTGCGCGTCGGTTATGGAAATGCCGAGCTCCTTTTCGGCTTCGGCAAGCGCAATCCACAGCCTGCGCCACGTGCCGAACTTGAAGTCTGGTGAGAAGATATATTTCATCCTCTTCCCCGCATATCTTTCACAAAGCGGTGATACGTAATCGTTCATATCGCCCTCCACAAGATTGAAAAAGTGTCCTAACCCTTTTCAGCATATCGCTAAAAAAAAATTGAACACTTTGAGCTGATTTCACTATACCACCGAAATCGCCTTTTGTCAAAAGTTTATAATATTAAAAAAAGTATATAATATATAAAAAATTTACTTCAAACCGTTTTGAATTTTTTTGGGATAAGCATATAATTAGCCTATAATTCCAAACCAAGGAGAATGCTCTTATGATTATGTCCGAGCTTTACGGCAGTCTGGTGTTCGACGACAGGGTTATGTCCCGCCGCCTGCCCAAGGAAACGTACAAGGAACTGAAAAGGTGCTGCGCCGACGACCTGCCCCTCTCCCTCGAAGTCGCCAATATCATCGCAAACGAGATGAAGGAATGGGCGGTCGAGAAAGGGGTGACCCATTTCACGCACTGGTTCCAGCCTATGACGGGCATAACCGCGGAGAAGCACGACAGCTTTATCACTCCCACAAAGTCGGGCGGAGTTATTATGGAACTTAGCGGCAAGGAGCTTATAAAGGGCGAGCCCGACGCGAGCTCTTTCCCCAGCGGCGGACTGCGCTCTACCTTCGAGGCGAGAGGCTACACCGCGTGGGACCCCACCTCGTTCGCGTTCATAAAGGACGGCATACTGTGCATTCCCACGGCGTTCTGCTCCTACAACGGCGACGCTCTGGATAAAAAAACTCCGCTTCTTCGCTCTATGGAAGCGGTCAACAGGCAGGGGCTAAGACTTCTGATGCTGTTCGGAAGAAAGACGGAACGGCTCAACGCCACCGTCGGACCCGAGCAGGAATATTTCCTCGTGGACACCGCCACGTTTGAAAAGCGCAAGGATTTGTTTTATACGGGCAGAACGCTGTTCGGCGCCCGCCCGCCCAAGGGACAGGAGCTTGACGACCACTACTTCGGCGCGATAAAGCCCCGCGTCGTCAAGTATATGAAGGAGCTCGACGAGGAGCTCTGGAAGCTCGGCATACTCGCCAAGACCAAGCACAACGAGGTCGCGCCCGCTCAGCACGAGTTCGCGCCCATCTTCACTACCGTCAACGTCGCCTCCGACCAGAATCAGCTCACTATGGAAATAATGAAAAAGGTCGCGGCAAAGCACGGAATGACCTGCATTCTGCACGAAAAGCCCTTCGACGGCGTGAACGGAAGCGGCAAGCACAACAACTGGTCGCTCTCCACCAACTTCGGTCACAATCTGTTCGAGCCGGGCAGAAGTCCCGAGGACAACGCGCAATTTCTGCTTATACTCGCGGCTGTCATAGCCGCCGTGGACGAGCATCAGGATTTGCTGCGCATATCCGTGTCCTCCGCCGCAAACGACCACCGTCTGGGCGCCAACGAGGCTCCGCCCGCAATAATAAGCATGTATCTCGGCGACGAACTTACGGGAATAATGCAGGCCATCGCCGACGGTAGAACGTATTCCCGCCGCGCCAACTGCGAGGTTAAGCTAGGGGTACACGTGCTTCCCAAATTCGCAATGGATTCCTCCGACCGCAACCGCACCTCCCCCTTTGCTTTTACGGGGAATAAGTTCGAGTTCCGCATGCCGGGCTCCGCGCAGTCCATCGCGGGGGTTAATATGGTGCTCAACACCATTATGGCGGAGCAGCTAGGCAAATTCGCGGATGAGCTGGAAAACGCGGACGACTTAAAGGCGGGCATAACCGCCATCATCAAGCGCGTGATGACGGAGCACGGCAGAATTATCTTCAACGGCAACAACTACTCCGCCGAGTGGGTGGAAGAGGCAAAGAAACGCGGCTTGCTCAATCTCGCCTCCACAATAGACGCGCTGCCCTACCTGACCTCAGAAAAAAATATCGCGCTGTTTGAAAGTCAGAACGTACTCACCAAGCGCGAGCTTATATCCCGCGAGGAAATCTATATCGAAAACTACTGCCGCCTGCTCAACATAGAGGCTATGACAATGCTGGATATGGCGACGATGGAAATTCTTCCCGCCGTGCTCAGATACAAGGGAGAGCTTGTAAAGACGGCGAAAAATTCCGTTGCGGTCGGCGTAAACGCGGACGCGGAAACGGAAATGGCAAACGCTCTTTCCGAGCTTGTAAACACGGCAAGGAAACAAGTTACGACGCTCAAAGCCGCCGTCGACAAAGCGCACTCAATCAACATTCACCTCGAATGCGGACGTTGCTATCACGACGAGGTGCTCACGGCGATGAACGACCTGCGCCGCACCTGCGATAAGTTGGAGCTTCAAACGGCAAAGAACTTCTGGCCTTTCCCGAATTATGGGGATTTGCTGTTTTCGGTGCATTGATAATTTGCGCCGAGTGTAATTGGCGCCAAACGTCAACCCTTTAACCCCACAAAACAGGGACGTTTTGCGCACTTTTTGCAAAAAGGATTTACGCACCCGACGGGTGCGTTTTATTTGAGCGGATAAATGGAATTAAGCTCACTTCCTGAGCGAGCGGGAGCGGCGCGACGCGTTAAACGCACAAACCGGCGGATTGTGCCTAGCCTAAGCGAACGAGCGGGCTTGCTTCGCAGACCGCAAAATCGGAACAGCACGCAGGAAATGGGTGGGTTATCTAAATCAAAATACCCGACGTGCACTCTTGTAGAGCACTTACACCCTCGGTTATACAAAAACCGCACTTTAAGTGCGGTTTTTGTATGTATAAAATCTGTTTTTTGTTATTTTCTTGAAATCGCTTTCTTTGCGGCGTTTACGATATCCGCTGTGGTTATATGATACACCTCGCTCAGATAAGCGTTCTTTCCGACCTGTCCGAACTCGTCGTTTATGCCGACCGTCTCCATAGGCACGGGGCACTCCCGCGCCGCGACCTCCGCGACCGCGCCGCCCAAACCGCCGTAGATATTATGGTTTTCGCAGGTCACGATTGCGCCCGTCTTTTCGGCGCTCTCTTTCACCGCTTCAACATCGATAGGCTTCCATGTATGCATATTCACAACCCTCGCGCCTATGCCCTGCTCCGCAAGTATATCCGCCGCTTGGAGCGCGCGCTCCACCATTATGCCGCTTGCGATAAGCGTAACGTCCTTCCCGTCGTCTTTGAGGGTAATCGCCTTTCCGAGCTCGAATTCAAGACTTTCGTCGTATATCTTCGCCGCCTTTTTGCGGAACATACGCACGTACACCGCCGTGGGATAATCCGCAATCTGCGGCAGAGCCTTTTCCATCATAGCAGCGTCCGTAGGCTCGAAGCAGACCATCTTGGGGATTGCGCGCATAATCGCCATATCCTCAAATGGCATGTGCGTGCCGCCGTTGGCTTCCGCGGCTACGCCCGGCTCGGAGCCGATTATCTTCACGTTGAGACCCGAATACGCCACGGATATGAAAATCTGGTCGTAGCATCTGCGCGTAGCAAAGGGCGCAAAGCTGTACGCAAACGGAATCTTTCCCATCGTCGCCATGCCCGCGGCAACGCCTATCATATTCTGCTCGGCAATACCTACGTTGAAAAACCTTTCGGGGAATCTTTCCTTGAAGCACTTAGTCGCGTGACAGCTCATCAGATCCGCGTCGAGTACGACTATACGTTCGTCTCGCTCGGCAAGCGAGACGAGAGCCTGCGCAAGGGTCTGCCTTATCTCTCTTTCGTCCGTCGTCATACGTCGTACCTCCCCGTTTCCTTTCTCCACATATCCTCGGTTATGGTCATACTGTGGCAGTTTGCGGCTGCCTCCGCAAAGGACGCGCCCTTGCCCTTGACAGTGTTTAGAACAATCATATTCGCTCTGCCCGAGCCTTTGGCGTTGTCTATCGCGTCGGATATCGCCTCTATATCGTGTCCGTCGATTTCCTGAACGTAAAATCCGAAGGATTTCCACTTGTCGACGACGGGATAGATATCGTTTATATCCGACACCTTTCCGTCGAGCTGCATTTTGTTGTAATCCAGCATAACGACGAGGTTGTCCAGCTTACGGGAACCTGCGAGCATACTCGCCTCCCAGATCTGCCCCTCCTGCGCCTCGCCGTCGCCGATAATGCAATATATCGTAGCGGGATTTTTGTCCAGCTTCGCCGCCATCGCCATTCCGACCGCGACGGACAGTCCCTGCCCGAGAGACCCCGCCGTCATATCTATGCCGGGGGTCTTTTGCATATCGCAGTGCGAGGGGAGATTGGTGCCGTTTTTGTTGAGAGTTTTGAGCCACTCCTTAGGGAAATAGCCTAAATCCGCAAGCACTACGTACATAGCGGGTCCTGCGTGTCCCTTGGACATAATCACTCTGTCTCTGTCCTGCTTACGCGGATTTTTTGGGTCTATATTTGCCTTGGAATAAAAAATGACCGTCAAAGCGTCCATCACCGACAGCACGCCGCCGATATGCCCTACTCCAAACGTACCTATCGTCTGAATGGCGTCGTCGCGCAGCTGTCTTGCCTTGACAGTCAAAGACTGTGATTGTGAAGCGTCCATATCACCCTCCTGCCGTTATAGTATAACATCGGGGAAATTATAATACAAGTGATTACGCAAACACGTTACATCTTTTTTTATTTTTCGACAACCTTACAGCCGTCATCCTTTGAGAGCGGCTTTGAGCTTTTGTTCGAGCTCTTCGCGTCTCTGTTGCGGCAGCGTAGACAGATATATATCGGCGCACTGCTTTGCGTAGGAAATTATCTGAATATCGTTCATAGCCGCAAGCTCGTCCAGTCCCGCGGAGCGACCCGCTTTCACTGCGAAATCCTGCAAAAGCAGCACGGCTCTGAGCTTTTCCACTGTTATTCCGAGGCGGTTTGCCGTCCTGGTAAGCTGTGACTGAGAGATATTAGAAATTATACTTTCGCCCGCTATCTCCGTCTCGTACAGTTCCACAAGAGCGGGGCTGAGCATATCGTAAATACCCGCCGCGCGGCAGAGCTGTCTTTCTCCGCCGTCAAAGCCGTATACCGCCGCGCCCGTAAGAGCCGCGACGGCAACTATAATTATAAAAGCAGAAAATATAAATTTCTTTCCTTTCATCGTTCACCTCTGCATTAGAGTGAGACAACAAAAAGGAAAATATACAATCGATACGCTTAATAGCTCTTGGCGAAGTATATCGTTCCGCCCTTTGCTCTTTCTTCCTCGCCGAGAGGCTTGCCGCAGCACACGCATCTGTCGCCCACCGCCGTTCTGTCGAATGGGAGCACGCGCGCGGTTGCGGAATACTCCGCCTTTATCCTGTCCTCGCACTCGCGCGAGCCGCACCAAGTGGTCTTGACGAAGTGCCCCTTGTCAAGCGACTCCTTCATCTCGTTCATATCCGCGCAGACGTCGATATGCGAATGGAGGAATTCGTGCGACTGTCTGAACATATTTTCGTGTATATCGTCGAGCAATGCGGGAATCGCGTCCGCAAGCGTATCCAGCGCGACGAAGCTCTTTTCGTGCGTGTCGCGGCGCACCGCGACCGCCTGTCCGTTCTCTATATCGCGCGGACCTATTTCTATGCGCACGGGCACGCCCTTCATCTCCCACTCGTTAAACTTCCAGCCGGGGGACTGATCCCTGTCGTCAAGCTCTACGCGCACGCCCGCGGCTTTAAGCAGTTCTGCGATTTCCCTAGCCTTTTCGAGCACGCCCTCCTTGTGGAAAGCCACGGGAACGATAACGACCTGTATCGGCGCGACTCTCGGCGGAAGTTTGAGTCCGCGCTGGTCTCCGTGCGCCATTATCAACGCGCCTATAAGACGCGTGGACACGCCCCAACTCGTCTGATAAGGATTTTTCAGCTGTCCGTCGCTATCCAAATACTTGATTTCAAAGGCGGAAGCGAAATTCTGACCGAGATAGTGAGACGTCCCCGCCTGCAAGGATTTGCCGTCCAGCATCATCGCTTCCATAGAATACGTATCCACCGCGCCCGCAAACTTCTCCTTTTCCGTCTTTACGCCCGTAAGCACATCGATTGCGAGCACGTTCTGCATAAACTCGCGATATACTTCCAGCATTTTGAGAGTTTCCTCTCTCGCTTCCTCCTCCGTCCTGTGCAAGGTGTGACCCTCCTGCCAGAGGAATTCGCTCGTGCGCAGGAAGGGACGAGTGGTCTTTTCCCAACGCACTACGTTCGCCCACTGATTTATCAGCACGGGCAAATCGCGATAGCTCTGCACCCATTTGGAGTACATGGAGCAGATAATAGTCTCTGAGGTCGGACGCACCACCAGCTGTTCGTCAAGCGGCGTGTCTCCTATATGCGTGACGAGAGCGACCTCGGGCGCGAAGCCCTCCACGTGGTCGGCTTCCTTAACAAGATAGCTATAAGGGATAAGCATAGGGAAATACGCGTTTTTATGCCCCGTTTCCTTAAAGCGCCTGTTCAGTTCCTCCTGAATGCGCTCCCATATCTCGTATCCGTAGGGACGGATGACCATAGTGCCCTTGACGGGACCGTAATCCACAAGCTGCGTCTTCAATACGACGTCCGTATACCACTGCGGAAAATCCACCGTCATATCGGCGATTTCCTTGACGAACTGATTGTCATTCTGACCTTTTGCCATAAACCTGTCCTCGATTTGCGAGCTCGCACGCGTGTGCGCACGATAAACTCAAATATATGTATTTTATATCATAAATACAATAATAGTGCAACAAAAAGCGGAAAAGTGAAAAAAGTAAAAGGCATGCAATTTGCGCATACCTTTCGTTTTTATCTTCTTGACAACTTATTGCCTTTTGCGACGCAGGATTAATACGTTTTAATCGCTATCGGACTTCCCTTATTTATCAGAAATCGTCGTCTTCGTCCAGCTCCTCGTCGTCTTCGTCGCCCAGCTCGAGGATAGCCTCTTCGTCCAGTTCCTCGAAGTCGTCGATGGGAGCCTCCTCTTCCTCGTCCTCTTCTTCCTCTTCCTCCTGCAACTGAGAAAGCGAAACCTCGCCCGCATCGTCGTCGCCGAGCTGTTCCTCGTCGTCGATATACTCCTCCCAGTTGTCCTCTTCGCTCTTTTCCGTTTCCTTCTCGGCGCGTTCGGCTCTGCACGCCTGACAAATATCCTCGTCCGCTTCAAGATAGTTTATCTTGCATACGGGACAAATCCTTTCGCTCAAATCGATGATGTCGTCGTCATCCTCTTCGAGCAGACTTATCTTGCTTGCTTTGCCCATCTGAGCTTTGCATACCTCGCACAGCTCTTCCTCCTGCGCAATCCAGTTCAGTTCGCAGCGCGGGCATTTCTTATATTTTCCCATATCCGACCTCTGAGTTTTAATTTTCATATATTATATTGATAAGATGAAATTATGTAAACCGAATTATGCGTATTTACAAAAAATTTTTTGCGCGAAGTTATCTTGTGGTTGTTTTTACACTATTTCACAAGATATAGCAAAGTTAAAAAAAGATTAAAATAATAGTTGAAAAAGACGTGAATAAGACCTAAAATCGGACTATAAACTTCAAAAAATTGCATCTTTTGCTTCGGAGTTTACCATAAAGACAATTTATTCGCAAATTAGACAAAATTCAACTCTTTACGAGCTATTTTTCTCTTTCGCTTATAATTCATTATGCTAAAATAATACCGTAAAAAACAAAAAAAAATAAATATCACCTAAAAGGGAGAAACTATGAAAAAGAAAATTTTGATAGCAGATGACAATCTGGCTCTTTGCAACAGTCTTAAAGACTTTTTTGCTTCGCAAGAAGCATATGACGTTGTGGGACTGGCCGCAAGCGGCGTAGAAGCCCTCGCCTTGCTCGAATCGGAAGACCCTGATTTCCTGCTGCTCGACATTGTCATGCCCGAACTGGACGGCTTCGGCGTACTCAGCTCGATTGAAGGCAAACACCCCGTCGTAATAATGATGTCTCAGCTCGCAACGGACGGATTCGTACAAAAAGCTATGCAATACGGCGCCAGTTATTTCCTCGCAAAACCGTTGGATTACAATCGCCTGCTCAATCTGCTGAACGAGCTCAACCAGCCTCAACAGCCCGTCGCGCACAAGGCCCCTCCCACCTCGAAGCGCATTCGCACAATAGACGAGAAAATCGCCAATCTGTTTATATCCGTCGGAATACCGGCGCATATAAAGGGATATCAGTTTTTAAGAGAAGCGATAAAAATGACAATCGAAACGCCGGATATCATCAATTCCATAACCAAAAGACTGTATCCCGGCATCGCGGAACGCTATCAAACCTCGCCTTCCAAAGTCGAGCGCGCAATACGTCACGCCATAGAAGTTGCTTGGAACAGAGGCAAAATCGAGAATATCAACAATATTTTCGGAATAAAAATCTATTCTCCCAACGAAAAGCCCACCAACGGCGAATTTATCGCCCTCATCGCGGACAAGCTGATGCTGGAATCCGCATAATTGGTCGCATATAACCCAACAAAACCGTAATCTAAACGGACAAAATAAAAACAACGGCGACTGCCGTTGTTTTTATTTGACGTATATTTGCATTTCAAATCAAGCTCGTAAGTCCTTGCGATAAACCTGCATTACTCTGCTAAATCGCCGTTCTGCGCCACCGCCTTTGTCCATACGTAGCTGTACCAATAATATCCGCTTGTGCTCTGTACAAGCAGCTTGGCAACGCTTTGAGTATCCGCAACGGCTTCCTCTGCTAGACTCTCGGCGGCAGAGCCCTCCTCGGTATATATGCGGCTCCAGCCCGCCGCATCCTCGAATATCACGTTTTTGAGAGCGGTACATTCATAAAAGGCGAATTTGCCGATTCCCTTCACGCTCTCGGGAATTACGCTATATTTCAGACTTTCGCACCCGTAGAAAGCATAGCTTCCGATGACCGTAATATCACCTACGAGATTCACCTTTTCAAGACTCTCGCAGTAACGGAACAGACCCATCGAAATTTCGGATATTCACCTACCCACCGTCGCTTTTCTGAGACTATTGCAATAATAGAACAGTCGCTTCCGATTTGCGTTACGCTGTCGGGGATGGCTACGCTTTCGAGCAAGCGGTAAAAACTAATCAATTTAATACACGACGACTTGATGAAAACAATCGATTCGATTTGATTTGATTTCCTATCACAAAAAATATCACAAAGTCCGTAAAATATCCCAAAACCACAGTAAAATTTATTAAAAATCAACAAACAAAAAAACCGTCAAAACCCTACTAAACAGTGGAATTTTGACGGCTTTCAATTTGATGTGGTGGAGATGCGGGGAGTCGAACCCCGGTCCAGACGCCCTTCCTCGGCACTTTCTACACGTTTAGCAGGTGATTGAATGTTTCGCGGGTCGGTTCAGCTGCAAACCTCGCGTTGATGAGTCCGAGATGACAACGCTTCTACCGGACGCTCGAAGCGCGTTGTCTGTTTTTCTGACGCCGCTTGCCGAGGGAACAGAAAACCTCGGGGCGACGCGCCGACTAATTTATGCGGCGAGAGCGAACTCCATAGAGGAGCTCTTTTGAGTTTTATTCGCGTTTAATTTTTTGCGTTCCGTTTTAACGTAGACGAGCCTACGACGTGCTTATACCGCCTAGGAGCGAATGTCGAATCCAGTACACCCCCACGATTGCGACCCTTTCGGGAATATGATTATACCATATTATATCCGCCAAGCAAGCTTACAAGTCAAGAAATTTATGGAAAAATGAAAACTATTTTTGCCGCGGTCAGGCTCGGCAATCGGAGGTCTAAGCGCACAAATTTGAATTGGAAAGCGGAAAATTGTTGATTATGGGCATAAAATATTTTATAATTTATTGAAAACTTATCTTTGGAGGAGATAAAAAATGGCAATCAAAGCGGTTTTGGCAATCTTTTTTGCGCTCGCGGCAATCGGAACGGCGGTGGGAGGCGGTCTGTATCTGCGCAAGCTGAAATATGCGAACGCAAACAAGAGAAGATGGATAGGAATCGGCACAGTATCAGCAACCGTGCTTTTCGTGCTGCTTTTCGCTTTTATACCGTGGAACATCCGCGTAGTCGAAACGGGCGAAGTTGCTGTCGTCAAGGAATGGGGCGACGCAAAATACGTGAGGACCGCGGGCACCTATTGGGATAATATGTTCTCCAAAAAGTATCTGATGTACAACTCGCAGGTACAGCAGATAGACATAGAGACCGAGACATATTCCAGCGACGGTCAGACGATGAACATACAAATGGTGATACAGTATCAGATTTACGCGGACAAGGCCATTCAGATTGCCAACAACTACGGCGATCTGACCAACCTGTCCAGCAGAATAAAGGTCGTATCCATCGAAAAGGCAAAGGCGATACTCGCGCAAAAGCCCGCGATGACTATTATTGAAACTCGCGCGGAAATCAGCCCCGCAATCGAGACGTCCATCCGCTCGGCGATAACCGACAGCTATTGCGTGGCAATAAACACCGTGGTTCTGACCGACATATCCTTCACGGACGCTTTCGAGAAAACCGTCGAGGATAAAATGATTGCCGAGCAGGAAAAGCTCAAAGCCCAATTTGAAAAGGAAAAAGCAATAATACAGGCCGAACAGGCTCTGGAAGTCGCAAAGAAGGAAGCAGAAGCGGTCATTGAAAAATCCAAGGGCGACGCCGAAGCGCTGGAAATTATGCAAAGAGCTTGGAGCGCGCTCTCCGCGGAGGTTAAGGACGCAATGCTCAAACAGCAGTTCTATGAGAAGTGGGACGGCAAGCTCCCCGAGGTGCTTGGCGGAGATTACAGTCTGATATTTCCTCTCGGCAACAGCTCCGACTCCGATAGCGGAAGCGAACAGCAGCCGTAATAAAGGATAACTCAATCGATATTAAGGGAGATAATTATGAAGAGAAACGGAATGTGCCCTATTTGCTATATTCGCAAGCTGTTTGTCAAAAATCCGCCGACCAGCGCAAAGCCGACCTACGACGATTACGAAAACGGTGCTCCAAATACGCCGCCTATGGGCTGGTCGAGCTGGAACACCTTCCGCAACCGCATAAACGAAAAGCTGATACTCGAAACCGCGCAGGCGATGAAGGATAACGGTCTTATAGAGGCGGGCTACGTTCATCTCAATCTGGATGACAACTGGCACTCCTCTATGCGGGACGAAAACGGGGATTTGCAGGGAGACCTCGAAGCATTCCCTCACGGGATACCCCGGCTCGTATCCGAGGTAAACAAGCTGGGACTCAAACTGGGCGCGTATACGTCCAACGGCACGCTTACCTGCGA
The DNA here is from genome assembly GCA_947382865.1 of uncultured Clostridia bacterium. Taxonomy (GTDB): domain Bacteria; phylum Bacillota; class Clostridia; order Christensenellales; family CAG-917; genus CAG-475. The sequence continues at coordinate 27,101 of CANDBF010000010.1, read as the reverse complement.
GGATTTGCCCGCGAGCCTCGGAAGAGAACGCGCGGACGCGTATACCCTAGCAAAATGGGGCGTCGAATACTTCAAATACGATTTTTGCCACAATATTCCCATATCCCGCTACGCGCCGCTGGTATACAGCATAAGCGTCTCCAAATTCGACGGTCATCCTATCGAATACTCCGTACACAACGCCGTGCTACACGGGCTTGCGCGCAAGATGACGGATTCCTCGCTGCCCTGCGGCAGCTATGTATCGGGGCTGGACGGCAACCTCGGCAGCATAGTTTACAACAATATCGAGGCGGACGAGGACGGCGAATACGTGCTTTCCGTCAACATAAAAAAGAAAGGACAGTATGAAAAATATCTCGTGATAAAGGTCAACGACTGCGACGAATACGAGCTTAGCTTCCCGCCCCAGAAAAAGCCGAACAAGACCGCGCGCTTCCAAACCGTCGTAAAGCTGAAAGCGGGCAAAAACACCGTACGGCTTTACAATCCGATCACCTGCAAGGCGGACAGCGAAATGTATCAGTACAGGCGCATGGGCGCAGCTCTCAAAGAGGCGGCGGCAAGAGTCGCGGCAGAGCGCAAGCAAACGGTCAAGCCCATAACGTATTCCATTTGCGAATGGGGCTTCGGCAAGCCGTACAGATGGGGCGCAAAGGCGGGCAACCTGTGGCGCACGACTCCCGACATCCGCCCTTGGTGGTTTTGGATAAAGATGATTTACAATCATACGGTGAAGCTGTACCCTTATTCCCGCGCGGGGCATTTCAACGACCCCGATATGCTTGAGGTAGGCAACGGAAAACTGTCGTACAATCAGAACGTATCTCACTTTTCGCTTTGGTGTATGATGAACGCGCCGCTTATTCTCGGCAACGATTTGCGCAAAATGGATGAAAGCGTGAAAAAAATCGTCACAAACAAAAATATGATTGCCATCAACCAGGACCCGCTGTGCAAGCAGGCAAAACGCGTGAAGCGCGGGACGGTAGACGTGCTTGCAAAGCCCTTGGCGGACGGCGGCACGGCTATATGCTTCTTCAACAAATCCTCTCATTCCGCGAGGATAACGTACGATCTGAACAAGCTCTGCGACGACGTATACGTGGCTATGAAGCGCAAATCCGAGTACCGTCCCAAGGACCAATGGACGGGCGAAACCGCCGAAACCACCTGCGGCAAACTGAGCGTTGCATTGCAAAAGCATCAAACAAAGGTTTATATTATAAAATAACCGAAAAACAGTTTTATAAATGCAAATACGCCATGTAAAACATCCTTTCGGGGTTATACTCAATGAAAACTGCCGAGTTCTGATACTCGGCAGCGTTCCGTCCGTGAAATCGGTCGAACATAATTTCTATTATATGCACCCGCAAAACAGGTTCTGGAAACTGATGGGCGTACTGCTTGACGAGAATTTCGAGGACGCGGATATTTCAATCAGGAAGCAACTTTTGCTTAAACACCGTATCGCGCTTTACGACAGCGTGGAGGAATGCGATATCATCGGCAGCTCGGATACCAAAATAAAAAACGTCGTCCCGTCTGACGTGCCCTCATTTCTTGCAAAGTCTCAAATAACACATATCTTCTGCAACGGCGCGGCGTCATATAAATACCTGTTGAAGTTTTACCCCTATCTGAGCGACATAACTACCCCGCTTCCCTCCACCAGTCCCGCAAACGCAAAATACGGTCTGCCTATGCTTGAACGCGAGTGGTCGGAGATACTTGACTACCTACGCTGAAACGGCTATGCCGACAGAGCTATCAGCCGCGCTTTATACTCTGCCTTAAAATAAAATTCCAAGCCCCGCAATTCTATACTTAAATAAAAATTATTTTATATTTTTCGATTACCGTTGACCAATGCAAATTTGTATAATATAATGAAACTATAAAAATTTAGGAGGATATTATGAAAAAGAAATTCATAATCATTGCAAGCGTTATCCTTGTCTTCGTGATGTGCGCGTCTATATTCACCGCGTGCAACAAGGACAACGTTCCGAAGGACACTTTCTACAAAGGCACGCTGTCGGCACAAAGCTACGTAAGCTCCGAGGAAGCCGCGGCCGCGTTTCTTGCAAACGAGGTCTCGGGCGAAGCCACCGACGCGCAGTACGTATCCAGCACAAAGCAGGCGGATTTGACGTCTGCCGAAATCAACGAGCTGGAAATTTCCGCCGAGGATAAGGCAAAGCTGACTTCTGCCGAAAAGGTTGTAATCACCTACAACGTTTCAGAGCAGGCTCAGGCATCCGCCGCCGCGGCAGGCGTATCGAGCGCGACAGCGGCGACCGTAAAGACGAAGACCGTGACGGTTTACATTCTCGTCATCAATTTCGATTACAGATACTACGTTCCGCCGCTTGCCGAGGGCGACGTAGTCACCAAAAGCTACTACGACGAGGTTTTCGACCAAAGCAAATATCGCAACGCTACGATTACCGTGGAGAGCAAAACCCACGTCTACGCGTCCGGTTACGGTCAGAGCCAATCTATGGATATGACGATTCGCATGGAATTGAAATGCGCGGGCACGTTCGCTTCTCTCGTTATGACGATGTCGGACGGGACTCAGAGCGAAAGCGTTGAACTGTTCTACGTATTCAAGGGAGATACGCCCGACGCCAACTTCGATTTGTATATGAAGGATGACGGCGAATGGACGAAAATCCCCACTTATTCGATTGATATCGACGTCAGCTTCACTCCCGAAGCGACCAACGACAATTCTTATTTCGTCAAAACCGCGACGGGCTTCAAGCTCAATACCGAGAAATTCGCGCAATATCTCGAAACGGCGCTGGACGCTCTGGGCAACTATGCGAACGCGGTGAATATGAATTCGGTCGAATGCAACGCGGAGTATTTCGTGAACGAGGGCAGAATTTACAAATCCGAAGCTACCGTAAGCGCAAGCATCTCCGCATCGGGCGCGACGGGAAGCGTATCGAGCACGACGACCTCTACCTACGGCAATTTCGGCACTACGGTCGTGCAATCCCCCGACGGATTGGATATCGAGGAATTGCTCTAAGCAAACTGTCAAATTAAAAATGAATCAAAACGCTTATACAAAAAAATCCGTCCCGAATGGGGCGGATTTTTTACTTCTGTCAAGCTCAGCCTTTTTCGTGACCTACGCCGTAGTCGGTATAGTAGTTCTTTGCCTCGCAGGTGAAATTGAAACCGTACTCGTCCGTCGAATCCGCAAGCAGAGTTATGACGGTGCATCCGCGCTGCAAATGCTCCTTATAAATACCGGGATATGCGAGATAGTCTATGCTCATTCCGTAGGTAAGGCGCACCCTCTTGCCGTTCTGCTTGTAGACGACAGAGAAGTTGTTGTAGTGGTCGTGTCCGCAGAACGTGCCCTGCAAGCCGTGGTCCGCGCCCTTCTCGAAGAACTCGTCGGGGTGTATGCCGCAGAATACGCCGTACGTTCTCTGTCCGTTTTTCTGTTTGTCGTCCTCTCCCATAATGCCGTATATATATTCTACGCTGTCCGTCTCTTTGAGGTTTTCGTACTTGCCCGCGCTCTTTTCCGCGTCGGTAGCTTTGGTGCCGTTGTTGGCTTCGATAAGCTCGCCCCATGCCTTGCGGTACTCCTCCATAGGAATATGGAAGAAAGCGAGATTGGGCACGTAATCGTCATCGCCGCCATTGGCGAAGTTCGCCGCTTTGAGCTTATCCATCTCCGCGCAGTACCATTCTATCTGGGACTCGTGGATATTGTCGTATTTCCATGCCGCGCCGAAATAGTCGCCGTCGATATAGCTGTGGCTGTCGAGAGTGACGATAGCGTGCGTTACTATTCCCGCGTTGTTCTTCACCTTGATTATATTGTTGCCATAGCCCTTTTCGTCGTCGGCAAAGCCGCGCTCAAACAGACAGTATTCAAATCCCGCGTTCTCGTAATACTCGCAGATATCCTTGCGCTCGTACATGCTGTACGCTTCCGTATCGTGGTTGCCGAACGCAAACGTCCAGTACACTCCGAGGCTCTCCATAAGATTCGCAAACACCTTGGTTGCGTTAAGGTTATTAAACGTACCCGCTTGGAAGGGAACGGGATACGCAATATCTCCCGTCACTACGACGAGGTCGGGCTTTTCCTCGGTTATCATCTTGGCAACCGCATTCATCGCCCAGCCGTCCTTGCTCTGTGAGAAACAGCCCGCTCCGATATGTACGTCGGTAAATTGCACGATTTTCAGATTTCTGTCCGTCTCAAAAGTCCAGTATCCGTCGCTGTCCTTGACGAGGTTCTCGCCCTTGACAAAACGCTCGTTCTCGGCGTACTGCACCTTGTCGTAGCTGCTTGCCGCCTTTATAAGCGCCTTGATGCCCACCGCGTTTGCAATCGCGCAGCTCGAAAAGAATATCGCAAGCACCAGCACAACCGCGCCCGTGATGATAAGCGCTTTTATAGTACGCTTTTTCTTCTGCTCTTTCGTCAGCGGTTTTTTCTTCTTCTTTTTCTTTTTGCCGCCATTGTCCTCGGAGTCCGTCTCTTCGGGCTCGTCGGCAGCTTCGACGGCGTCGGTTTCGGCGGACTCGCCCTCTCCGATTATTCCCCTCTGCTCGGATACGGTATCCGCACCGCCTGTTTCGGCCGTTTCTCCGCCGTCGACGTTTTCATCGGGCTGTACGGTGTTTTCCGTTTCCGTCACGTCCGTATTTTCCGCTTCCGTCGGCGTAGTCACGGTCTCGTCCGTCTCGATTTCGACAGACGTCTCCTTCTTTTCCTTATCGCTCATAGCGACCCCCTTTTATCTATTATTATAAATAATTTACCATACAAGTCGAATATCTGCAAGACGTTCTTCATTTTTCCGCTTCGCTATCGTCTTTTACGTACGAATTTTGCTCACTTTCGGCGCTCATCGGGATTATCCAGACTTTTGCTCCGCATTCCTTTTCGATATCCTCGTAGATTTTCCTTTCCAAAAGCTCCATATCCTCGCGCGTGACGTCGGAAGCGAAAACTGCGCGCACCGTGCCCGTTCTTGCGCCGAAGCCGTAATCGTGCAACACGATTTCGCCCGCGCTCCTTATATATTCACATCCCGCGAGATATTTTGTTATAGCTTCCCTTTCGTCCTCGCAGTCGTCGCCTTTCACCACGCATTTGAGATTCTGACACACCATTATGATTGCAAACACCACTACGATGACGCTTATCACAATTCCGAAAATCGCGTCCACCGCGTAATCCGCTCTGCCCGACACCGCAAAGGAAATGAGCGACGCCGAGGTTATGCCTACGTCGAGGAAGCTGTCCACTACTATCGCGGCAATCGCCTTGGATTGCAGCTTCTTATTGTAGAAATAGTAAAGCAGCCCTATCGCCAGCTTGACGGGAATGGCGACGGCGATAATAACGCAGCTCTGCCAGCCGAACCATACGGGCTCGGGCATAGCCAGACGGTTGAGGGAACGCATGAAAAACAGCCCGCCCATAACCACCGATACGACCGCGACGATAAAGCCCGCCAGATACTCGCTCCTGCCATAGCCGAAGGGCGCGTTTTCACTGCGGGGCGCAAACAGCGCGGCAAAGGCTATGACGGTGATTATTCCCGTCAGCACGTCGAATAGACTGTTCGTGCCGTCCAAAGTAATGCAAAGGCTGTTCACGCTTATGCCGACGTACATTTTGGTTATTGCGAGCGCGACGTTGACGGCAACGCCTATGCTCAGAAGAATTATAGATTGCTTTATCCTCTGTTTCATCGCCCGTTTTCCTCTGTATGCCCGTCTGCCGATTGATCTTCTGCGGATACGAATACATCCCCGAAATCCGTTTGCTCCTCTGTATCACTCTGTTCGTCTTTGGACGCAGAACTGTCGTTATCCGTATTTGTGCTGTCTGCGTATTTGTCGCAATCATCGCTTAAACCGTCGTTTTTGTGCACATAAACGTCTCTTTTCATAATTTTTACATTATTATTTGTACGTCTTGCAATAAGCAAAGCGACCGCCACGTTCGCGCAAACTAGCACCGCACAGAGCACGCAGCTAGCGATTAAAAGCGCTTTGAAATCAACTGCCGAAAGCAAAATCATTTGAAGTACCTCCCGCCTTTAAGATACGCGGCAATGAGCGCCGCAAGCACTACCGCAAGCGCGCCGCAAAGCCCCGCGAGCGCATACGCCGCCGTCTCAAACGGAGATTTGCAAGCGGGTGCGACTTCCTCTATAAACAGCGCAAGCGCCCTCATATCGCCCGTAGTCTGTATAAGCTCCGAGCTTGTTTGCGCCATGCGTCCCGTCTGACCGCTTGCAAAAACCAACGCATAATGCGTGGCGTAGACGCTCAGTCTCTTTATAAGCACGGCGTATTCGGTATTGGGGAAAACCCTTTCACCGTCCTCGTTTTCAAAGATAAATTCATAGCCCGAAACGAATTTGTAGCCGTCTGGCTGCGCTTCGCGCTCGTATTTCTCTATACGTAAGGTCATATTCCTTATGCCGTTGCTAATGTAAATTTCAAATTCGGAGCCGTCGTACGCGGTCGCGCTCAGTCTTGTCGCATAAACCGTATACGTTCCGCCCTCCGCAAAGATATTGTCGTAATTCAGGCACTGCGGCAGATAATTGGCGTTTTCAAACCTAGCCTTTATAACATACTTGTCGGGCTTGTTTACGTCTATGTTTTCAACGTAAAGCTCAATGCCCAGACTCTCTTCGGTATCCCCGTCGACGAGAGGAGTGGCTATCTCATAGGAGAAACGAGCTTTGACGGGTTCTCCCACAAGAGAAAAGTCGTCGTTTATATAAACTCTCAAAGTACGCGGAGTTATCTCCACTCTGACGGCTACTCCGAGCGCCGATTTGTAATTCTTGTTGTGCGGAGCGTAATCGAACCTGACAAGGTATCCGCCCTCCTTAACGGCGAGGCGCGCGCCCGCCGCGAGCTCGGGTATATCCTGTTCTTCCGACAAGGTCCATTCGCCGCTGTAATCGTAAAATGCCTGCGGGATATCTTCCACCGCCGTTCCGTACTCCGCCCGAACAGTTCCCGGCTCGGGAACGGCGGGCTCCGCCTGCACAACCGTACAGCCGATTGGGGCGCTGTATCTGGGCACGTCGTATCTCACGCCGTCGAAAACGAAAATTTCATACAGCGCGAAACGCACCTCATAATCGCCCGTATCCACCGACTGACCGAACGTCAGACCGCCCTCCCGCTCGGTTGAAAATGGATAAGTTTCAAATTCTCCGTCCTCCGCGCGGTATTGCAGCGTCCTGTTTACGTCCGTACTTATCACGCACTCGTATCGGGGCTTTACGACAAGACTGCCGCCCGTCTCGGAATACTCGATTTCCGTCCCGCCGACGGTTTCTGCAAATATATCCGGAAGCATAAAGCCGAGCGCGTATTCCTCCGCCCCTGCGAGCTTATCCTTTATCGCTCTTTCAAATTTTACGCTGACCGCATTTGAATTGCCGTAGTCGAAAAACGCGCCAGTCGCGGTCGCTATGCTCTCCTCGCCGCAGAATAGCTCCCAGCTTTCCCCGTCCGTCGTAGATATAAAAAACCTCGCGCCGCTATCCGCCGCGTATGCCGTTTTAAGCGGAATATGACAAAATACCGCGGCAATAATAAGAATCGCCGCAGCCGCTGGCAGTATGGAAAGTAAAAGAGCTTTCGTTCTCATAGCAATATAAAAATTGTATCACGGCGGGACGACGTTTTCAAGTCCGTTGTTCCGCTTCTTATATATTATACAACATAAAGAGTAATATTATTGGAGCGCGCCCGAGACGGCGCGAACGGCAATTTAATATTGTTTTAAGTTTCGCAAAATAGTATAATCATACAAACGGAGGTCAGCAATGCGAGTTTTGCTTGTAGAGGATGAAAAAGAACTTTCGCGCGCACTTTCCAAAATGCTCACGAAAGACGGCTACGACGTGGACTGCGTATTCGACGGCGCGGACGGTCTGAATTTTGCCGCGACGGGAATGTACGATCTTATCCTGCTCGACGTAATGATGCCGAAAATGAACGGCTTCGACGTTCTTTCCGAGCTGCGTCGCAAGAAGCTGGACACGCCCATAATTATGCTGACGGCGCTTTCGGACGAGAACGATAAGGTTCTGGGGCTTGACAGAGGCGCGGACGATTATGTATCAAAACCCTTTTCCTTCAACGAATTGTCCGCGCGCATACGCGCCGTTCTGCGCAGAAGAGGCAAGCTGGTGAGTGACAACAAACTGGAATATGCCGAGGCCTCGCTGGACTTGACAACGTACGTGCTGAGCACCCCGCAGGGCGAAATCGGACTCACCGCAAAGGAATTCGAGCTTTTGAGATATATGTTCGAGTATCCCAAATTCGTCGCCGCAAAAGAGGACCTTATTCTGAAAGCATGGGGACTGAACAGCGAATTCGAGTCCAATAATCTGGAAGTGTATATGTCATTCCTGCGCAAAAAGCTATCCCACCTCGGCGCGTCCTTTACAATAGAATCCGTGCGCGGAGTCGGATACAGGCTTGCCGCCAAAAGCTGACTTGGTCATATTTGTCCTCACAGGGGCGGAATTTTATGTCACAAAGACGAACGTAAGAAACGGCGTAAAAAACTATAAATTCAACAAAAACACGGGTTTATGCGGTAAAAATTGAAGATAAACGTCAATTTCGGCAGAATATAATGGATTTAATCAAGAGACAACGCGCAAAATTTACCGTCATAACGACAGTAATATCGGCAATCTTCCTGCTCATAATGCTCGGCGGATTTTTTGTGTTGAGTTACGCGTCCAACGACGTAGGCATCCGCAACTCTCTTGATAAAGCGCTCGCCTCTCCTAATGATTACAATACGTCCGCGCCGCAGGCGCTGCGCTGCTTCTTTGTCTTCGTTGACAAGGACGGCAATCACAACGTCAAAGAGGATTTATCCTATTACGGAGGCTCGCGCGACGATATTATCGCAAAGGGAATTGAAATCGGCGAGGGGACGTACAAAACGGGCGGAAGATACTTTATCTGCGCCGAAAAATCCGTGGAAGGCGGTCGGCTTATCGCCATTATGGACAGAACCGAGTATCGCGAGTTGCTGGTAAACACAGGCATACAGGTGATATTGCTGTACGTTTTGTCCGTCTCCTTGGCGGCTCTGCTCGCATTTCTCTCCTCCGCAAGGCTTTTGCTGCCCGTTGCCGACTCCTTCAACAAACAACGCGACCTTATCGCAAACGCTTCGCACGAGCTGAAAACGCCGCTGACTGTTATATCCGCAAACATCAACGTCATAAAATCGGAGCCCGAGTCCACCGTAGAGTCCAACGCCGAATGGATGCAATCCATAGAAGCGCAGATAGAGCGAATGAACGAACTCATCAAAAACATGTTGGAGCTATCCAAAATCGAGCAGTCCGAGCTTCCAAAGGAAGAGCTGAATCTGAGCACGGTTGCGGAGGGAGCGTGCCTCACTTTCGAGCCGATATGCTTTGAGAAAAAAGTAAATCTGATTACGCAAATACAGCCCGATATAACGGCGTTCGGCGACAAAGGCGCGCTTGACAGACTTATCGTGATACTCCTCGACAACGCGATAAAATACTGCAATCCCGATGGCAAGGTGGGGCTTCGTCTCACCGCCGACCAAAAAAGGATAAGACTCAGCGTTATGAACACGGGAGAGGCGATATCCAAAGAGGAGGCGGAGCACGTATTCGACAGATTTTACCGCACGGACGGAGCGCGCAAAAACGAGGATAAGCAGAGCTTCGGACTAGGGCTATCTATCGCGGCGGCGACGGTGTCCGCGCACGGCGGAGAAATTACGTGCAAGGGCGTCGAGGGCAAGGGAACGATATTCACCGTAACTCTGCCCAATTACAAAAAGAAACCAAAGCTTCGCAACAATAAAAATTGAGGATACGTATTTTGAGATAAGCGAGAGTAATATTCAATAATTATTTCTCGCAACCGATATCGGCAAGAACCGCCGACGCATAAATTTCGAGTGTTTCATTTATAATATCTCCCTAATGAAGAGAGACAGGCCTAGTGCCTGTCTCTCTTCATAAAACGGTTTATTTTATTCCGGCATTTAGATACGTCCCAAGCTCCGATACGCAGCCCGCCACCATAATTGACTTATCACGCCTCCAGTTTCATATCCTCGGGCTTTATCAGCTTCCTCGTCCTAAGCACCTCGCTTACAAACAGACTGACCGCCGCGGGAATTACAAACAGACACAGGATAATGCCGACTGCGATGCGCCATGTCGCCACTCCCGCCGCCATCGACGCGTCTACGGTGCCGAATACGCCGACGAGTCCGCTCGTGCCCATTCCGCCTCCCGCCGCGTTACACCTTATGCCTATCAGCACCGCTACAAGCCCCGAAACGGCGCTCGCGACGATTTCGGGAAGCATAATGAGCGGCTTTTTCATAATATTCGGGATTTGCAGCATTGATGTGCCTATGCCCTGCGAGATGAGTCCGCTCCATCCGTTCTCTCTAAACGTAGCGACAGCAAAGCCTATCATATGCGCCGAACAGCCCGCGACAGCCGCTCCGCCCGCGATTCCGAACGCCTCGGGATTTGCAACGGCGGTCGCCGAGGTTGCAATCGCAATCCAGATAGCGGCGGACGACGTGGGCATCGTAAGCAGTATTCCCATAACTATTGCGACGAATATGCCGACGATTATCTTCACCGCCGCACCCGCTTCGATAGCGAGCACTATGCCCTTGGCAAACAGGTCTATAAGCAGTATAAACGGATACGCCGCAAATATGCCGACCAGACACAAAACCAGCATTCCGAGAGGCACAAGCACTATATCCAACTTGGTCTTACCCGCGTAAAAACCCGCAATTTCTATCGTTATCAGCGACACGACATACGCGCCTATCGGGTTACCGGGCGCGCCCAAGCCTATTGCAAACGGAGCGCCTGCGACAAGCGCCTGCACAAGGCCGCCCGCCCACGCGCCTATCATGCCCGTAGCCGCCGCCGTAAACATAACGAGGGGCTTTGCGCCGAGCTTGTGCGCAATTCCTACGCCTATGGCCGCGCCCATAAGCATTTTTGCTATGCTTGCGATATAATTCAAGGTGATGGCAAAGGTATTGTCCCCGCACCAGCTTGCGATCTGCGCGATTATCGTACCCGCAATCAGCGTACAGAATAGCCCCTGCGACATTCCAGTAAATGCGTCGATGAAATATCTCTTGCACAGCTTCTTAATAACTGCAAGCGCACCCGACTTCTTTCCTTTCTTTTGTGCGTAATCGCAAAGAATGCCGCCCTGCGTACCGACTTCCGTTTCGTCCGCGCCTTCGGCAGTTTCGCCGTCTGCAACATTAAATTCCGTTTCGTCGGATAGGACTAAGCCCGTCTGTTCCAAGGTGTCCGCACTTTCACAAATCTCTGCGGAATTTTCGCTTGCTGTCGTTTCTTTGCTTTGGGGTTCTCTTTTCATAACTGTAAAATATAAGTGCGCCGTGACGCGCACGCATGTTATTTGCCTACTACGGTTTTGATTTCTATTTCGGAAGAGCTTTTTTTGACCTCTTCTTTGGGTATCGCAATATCGTCGTGCAATAGCTTCAACAGCGTTCCGACCGTCACCGAAAACAGCTTTTCGATATCGTTGCGTTCGAGCACTCTGTCTTCCGACTTACTTTCCTCCGCGATAATCTGCGCGGTGTGGTTTCCGTTGACTGCGAACGCGTCCGAAATATATCCGTGCAGAGAGGACAGCTTTTGCGGCAAGGAGTCGTGCGGCTGAACTGCTATATCTATTTTCTGCTCGAACGCGCTTGAACGTATAAGCGACACCATAGGAGTGGAATAGTCGATTTTACGAATGCAGTTGCGCTCTATTATCCTCAAATCTCCGCTCTCTATGTCGCCTATTGTAAGCACGCAGGCGGAAGCGTATTCGGGATGTGAATGCACAAACGCCTCCGAACCGCCGTGTCCCGAATTCTCGCCGCCGAGAGATACGTAAACTATGCGCACGTCGTCGTCAAGCAGCTCGGGCTTTTCCACAAAATAGGCGTATGTCGCCATCGCGACGGAGGTTGCCACTCCGTTGTTCTGCTTTGCGTCCTTTTCAAGCGGCGAATAGCGCATTCCCGTAAGCAGAATTCCCAAAACGCCGAGCACCGCGGGAATAACCGTAAACGCGGTGATTTTACCAGACGTGTCAGTTCCTATCGCCATTTTGAGTATGCAGAAAAGCACCAGAACAACAGCCGTAAGCGGCACGAGTATCTGCGTGAGTCTGCTCAGATATTTCTGCTCCTTGAAAAAATTCCCGACAATCGCGTCGTGGTTATCGACAATAATAAAGGTGCGTTCCTTCCTCTTCTTATCCGTATTTTTGGAAAATTCGCTCACCACGTTGTAGGAGACCTTTTGCGTGAGCATTCTGTTGATTTTGCGCTTCTTGCCGAAATGAGCGGTCAGCACCGTCGCCATTCCTAAGGTAAAAACTACGAGCGCCAGCGCGGATAAGAGAATGCCGACAAGCCTGTTCCCCGCAAACGAAACGAAATAGAGGATATAGCAAAACAGATACCACAGCCCGAGGAAAGGCAGAGAGCCTCTTCCGAACATAGGATACGCTCTGTACGCTTCCAGCCTTGCCTGCGCGCCCGTCTCGTCGGTTATGGTCTGTCTTATCGCGCGGGCGCAAGCCGTCTCGTTGGTAGTCCCCGTAAGCCTGCTGTGATATTTTTGCAGCTCAACGGAAAATTCGCCGACGAAATCCGCTCCGTCGTGCAAATCCTCCTTTGAAACTACGCTGTTGTCGGTATCGAAAATATCCATAAGCATATTATATATCCATTTCGGAATATTTCGCAACAAATTTATCGATATTGCGCATTCGGATATTTATACGCCTATATCGAACGCGGTTGCAACAACCTAATTTTCCTGTTGCCGATAAAATAAATGAGCTTATTCCTGTTTAATTGTTGCACTTAAAGGTATAATGCAAAAATATACAAAAAAATCCCCGCGCAACGCGCGGGGATTTTTAATTTTGCCATAAAATTATATTATGCAATAGGCTCTTCTGCTGCCAAATCGAACCAAATAGTAATGGAAGTAGTACCATCTTCATGGGTCAATCCAAAGCCGTAAGCATTCAGCGTGAAAGTCCTAACATCAGCGCCGACTACCATAATCGTCAGAACGTCGTCAACCTGCTCATAAGTTCCGGAAAGCGGCTGTGTGCCTTCCGCGCCCGTAGTTATAATTACGCCGCCTTGCATATCGAACTCGAACTTGAAATTTGCAAATGGTTCCGCTATTTCATTCAGTTGGTCGTTCGTCAGATTGCCGTTGTTATCCGTGTATCCGCTAAATACGAACGTGTTGCCCGCAACGTTTACAATCTGCTTCTTGGAAAGAAGCTCTTTGATATCCAGCCAGTTGCTGGCGCTTTCGCCGGCTTCGACAGCCGCTTCATACTCCGCGTAGATATCCTTAAAGGTATCTTTGTTTGTCTCGATAACTTCGAACTTCTCGGTTACGCCGATATGCGCGCCTGCAACGGTGTACTTCACGCTGAGGTGGAAGCCGTTCTTCGCGTCGGCTTTGACTTCGAGCGCGCCGTGGAGCGCTGCGAGGATAATTGCGTCGTACATAGTCTGTCCCTCAACCTCGGGGTCGATTTCAACACCGTCGATTTCTACGTGCGGAGCAACCTTGTAGAGCAACGTAAGCACGCAGTCCCAAAGAGTGGGCTCTTCCTCGGTCGGAGGAACGGTAGGCTCGTCCGCAGTCGTTCCGGGCACGTCCTCTACAGGAGGCTCTGCGGGAGTGGTGAGTATGACTATAATCTGACCGATCAGCTCGCCGACCGTGTTGTTGTCGGGATCGAGCGGAGGATTGTTGAGGCTTTCGAGTATAGCGGCTTCGCGGTTTTCGACCGTCCACTTATCCTTTGCGTTCGGGCCGTCCTGTCCTCTCCAAATGTTGCAGATATCCACAACCACGGGCAGGATGTCATTCGCGGAAACAACGATGTCGTTGTTGGTGGACACATACGGAAGCACAACCTTGAAGATTTTTACAGCTTTTACGAGAATTGCACCGTAATCCTTAGGCGCCGCAGGATCTTCAGGGGTCGTAGGAGCTTCCTTGAATTTAGGCGTAGCAATGATATCCTCGTTGATAACGGTGCCGGCTTCTATCTTCGTATCTCCTACATACCATCCCTCGAAGATATATCCTGCGTCGGCAACAATTACGGGAATCTGTTCCTCAGAGAGCGCCGTGCCTTTTGTGACCTTAATAAACTCTCCCACATAACGCTTTCCGTACTTGAACGCAACCGTCTTTACGTTGGGATCCGCGTCGGGCGTGGGATCATCGGGATGGTCTAACTGCCACTCCTTGTATATTTTGCTCGCAATATTCACAACCAAGTCGTGAACCATATCCGCGATGTTTATATCCAAATCGAGATACAGGCTGTTGACGCCTTCGAGGTTTACTCCGTCGGGCACGAATCCCATTTCGGTCAAAACCTGTCCCGCAACTGCCGCAACCGTGCTGTCAATCTTTATACCGAGCTTGCTGTTTACAAAGCTGGCTTCGATGATATTGGTCACATTGTCCGCCGTCTTGGACAAATCGACTATTCTGACATAAGCATAGAGCTTGGTCTGGTTGGTCTGAGGCTGGGTCGGTTGGGCGGTATCATCCGCTGTTCCGCCCTGATTTCCATCGGGATTGGGATTGACGACCGTTCTGCCGCCGATAAGGTCGAGCTGACCCTGAATGCCTATTTCGACTCTGTGATTGAGCACGAAGTCGGGGTTTTCATCTCCCTCCGCCGCGGGCGCGCCCGTATCGGGATTGTTTGCGCCGCCGAGGATGTCCTTATAGTTTTTCAGAGTAAGACCGCTTACTTCAAAGGATACATGCTCGTCAAGAGCGATGTTGGTTTTGTAGTCTGCCGGCGCAATCTGAACCTTGTTGTCTTGATCTGCCTTCTCTATTTTGAGAGAGCTTATCGTTATTGCAAGCTCGGGAACGACCGTCTTGGTGTCAAGGTCGGTCGCCAAAGCGCCCAGTCTCGCGGCGATAGTGAAATCCTGTATCTCGTTGTTCTTTTCATTGTACGAGATAGAAAGTCCGCTGCCTGTGCCGTCGAGAATATTGGAGCCGATATTGAGCTTGTTGTCCTCGCCTATCTTGTTGAGCATGCCCGTAATCATAGACCATATTCCGTCGGTCAACGTAACCTTATGATTGGTCACGCCGTTGTCTTCCTTGACTTCCGCAGTGAATATGGTGGTCGTAACGTCGCCGGTAAGGATTTTCAGAATATCGATTTGACCCTTATCGTCAAATACCGTATCGATACCCAGAGCGCTTGCGATAATCTGATTTTCATTGAACAGCTTTTCGATGGTGTCTTTGAGACCGAACATCTTAACCAAGCCGTTGACCAGCGTATTGAGAGTCCAATCCTCGCCGAACGCGTCCGTAAAGGTATTCACGAGTCCGTTTATGCTCTGATCCTCTCCGCCGATATTGAGGAAGGGATTGTTGAGCGCGTCGGGAAGTTCGTCAATCGGATTGCCTTCTTTTTTCATAACCTCTTTCCATACGGTGGATACGAGATTGTGGGGGATTTTGATGTTTTTGCCGCCGAAATCGACATAGAGATTGTCCAAATCGTTGCCGAGCAGATACAGCGCCGCGATTTCCGTATGCGCGGAATCCGTGGGATCGTAAAGTTTAATCTTTATCGAAGTGTTTTCCGCAGTCGAGGGCTTCTGCTCCCCTTCGGCAGCCGCTTCCGCATTCTGTCTGCCGCCTACGACAGCCTGAATGTCCAGACCTAGGTCAATCTGCTGATAGAGATCGTTGTTGTTCGTATTGCGGATATTGAGCGCAATCTGCAAACCGAGCTCGATAGCAAGATCGTCGTCGCCTTTAACCTCCGTTCCGCCGATTTTGGACGTAAGCTCCCACAGTCTGTCCCAATGAGCCTTGACGTTCGGGTCGCCCTGCCATGGTGGAGTAGGTCCGGGGGGAGTAGGTCCGGGATTATCGCCGTTATCGTCCTTGTCGGGATTACAAGCGACAAGCGTGAAGATAAGCAACAGAGCCATAACCACAATCAGCAAAGTTCTGATCCATGATTTCTTCATAATTTCCTCCTGAAAGAATCACTGCCCGCCGCTGTACGCAAGCAAGCATTTTATGATAGTATAATTATATTATACAGAAAAATCAAAGTCAATATTCGGAAACAATCTAAATAGAAAATTTATTATATATTAAAGATATATATAATCAAAATAGAAAATTTGCACTGTAAATCGGCAAATCCCGTATAATTCGGCACATTATTTCAACGCAGAAGCCCGTCTATGCCGAGAACTCCTCCCGTCATATACGTATTGCCGGCGGCAAACAAAATCGCTTCCGCCGCCTCCGCGGGCGCACCCAATCTGCCCAAAGGGATGCCGTCCGTGCAAAGCGCCTTTATTTCTTCTTGGGAATAGGATTTCATCATATCCGTATCAATCGCTCCGGGGGCGACCGCATTTACGCGCACCCCCGAGGGCGCAACTTCTTTTGCCAGAGCCTTGGTAAATCCGATCACCGCCGCCTTCGCCGCCGAGTACGCCGCCTCGTTGCTCGCCCCGTATATTCCCCAAACAGAAGATACGTTGACTACGCTTCCCGATTTTCTCGAAAGCATATCTCCCATAACCGCCTTAGTCAAGTTGAATACGCCGTCCACGTTGACCGCAAAGCATTCGCGCCACTCTTTTGCGGTGATGTCGATAAGCAATCCGCTGCACTCTGCTCCCGCGTTATTTATCAGAATATCAATTTTCCCGAAACGCTTTTTTGCGCATTCTATTGCGGTCAAAACAGATTTTTCGTCCCTTACATCGCAGTATACGCACATCACTCCGCCGTACTTGCCGTCGAGCTCGGCAGCTATATTACGCGCCCGCTCTTCGTTTTTGAAATAGGTAAATGCGACATTGTATTTGCCCGCCGCCAGTCTTACGACCGCCTCGCCTATGCCTCTGCTGCCTCCGCTGATAAAAAGCGTCTTCGTCATGCTTTTCTCCTTATGAAAAGGGGCGGAACGCTCCGCCCCTTTTGGGTATACATCACATAATCAGTTTTCGCCGTCGCCGTCCTCGTCTTCCTCGTCATCTTCTCTCTCAAAGCCGAGATAGGTGCTCTTTGCGTCCTCTTCGTCCTTATTGAAGGTCTTTATATTGACAACGTGCATATAGTTCTCGTCGTCAGAAGCGAAGAAATACAAATCGTCGCCGATGAAGTCGAGTTTAAGCCAATCTGCCTTCATTCCCTCTTCGATAATGGTCGTGATGTTGTCGACTCTTTCCTTATAGGAGATTCTAAACAGCGCCTTGGGGCTGGAACTCGCCGTGAAATAAGCGTATCCCGAAACGGGGTCGACCTTCCATATGGTCTGCGAGGTCGTAGTCGTCTGCAAAGGGTTTTGGGCATTGCTTCCGTTGTACCAGCAATAGACGTTGCTCGCGTTATACGCAAGCGCGCCGTCCTCGTAGCCGAGAGGGAAAAGCGTAGTCGAGCCTATGGTATTGAGCTTCTTTTCGGTAGCTTTAAGGTCGGAGCCCTTTGCGCAGAACAGACCCGCCGTCGTATCCGTGTCCAGCGTATAAGATTTCGTATAATATATCGTGGGGCTTCCGTCCGCCTCTACATACATATCTATAAGGCTGTATTTGTACACCTTTTGAGGATTGTTCTGAGCGAGCTCTCCGTCGGCAAGGAAAGTGTTTTCCGTAGCGAGAGTACGCTCGCCCGTGCCGTCGCACTTGATTGCTTTAAGCTCGTTGTAATTCTTGTAGCTGTTCTCTCCCGTCACGGTCTGGACGTAGAATATCTCGTCGCAGGCGTAATCCCAAACAACGGATGCTACGTCGGAAGCCAGAGTGCCCGACGTCGCGCCCTTCTGGTTGTCCGAGCTCTTATCCGTCTTCATTCCCGAAAAATCGATATAGCTCAGCGTATTGGACAGATAGTATATGACGCGGCTGGGAGTAAACAGATACTGCGCGCTGCGCGAATTTATTATGCCCAGTCTCTGCGTGACGGAGCCGTCTATCTTCGTACGCATAAAGTCCGTATTCGTCGTGGAAGCGGTGCCGTTCTTATCCTTGTCGTAGTTTGGGGTGGCATAGTAAATCCATTCCCCGAAAATAGCGAATCCGCCCTCGTTGTACGAGTTGTAAATGCTCTTGGGCACGACGATTTTGGTTGTGTCGTTGTTCACGGTGCCGTCTTCGTTCAGCTCGGCGCGAACTATGCTCTGCATAACGGGCACGCCCCAAGTGTTGTCCGCGTCGGTTCCGGTATAGCCGTTGATATAGTATACGTATCTGCCCTGTCTCACGGCATATCCGCCGTTAGAAACGACCTCGCCCGTCGGGTCTCCGCCGCCGATGGGGCCGAATTTGTAGGGATTGCACGCGACGAGGCACGTCGCAACAACCACTACGAGAGCAAGCACTGCAATCAAGCTGATAAGTTTCCTTTTCATATATTTCTCCAAAGGGGAATAATTCCCGTCATTGTATCCTTTTTTATTCCGCGGCTTTTCCGTCCGCCTTAGGCATAACGACTTTGATATGCACATCGTCGAGCTGCTTTTCAGTCACTGCCGAGGGCGCGCCCATCAGGATATCCCTCGCGTTTCTGTCCATCGGGAAGGTGATGATTTCCCTTATGCTCTGCTCGCCCGTGAGAAGCATAACTATTCTGTCCACGCCGGGGGCTATTCCCGCGTGCGGCGGCGCTCCGAACTTGAACGCGTTGTACAGCGCGGAGAATTTCTCCTCTATAACATCTTTGCCGTATCCGACGATTTCAAACGCGCGCTCCATAATGGCGGGCTCGTGGTTTCTCACCGCGCCGGAGCTTAGCTCCACGCCGTTGACTACGCTGTCGTACTGATACGCCAGTATATCCAGCGGATTCTTGCCGTTAAGCGCGTCGAGTCCGCCCTGCGGCATAGAGAACGGATTGTGACAGAAGCCCAAAACGCCCTCGTCGTCGTACTCGTACATCGGGAAGTCTACTATCCAGCAGAAACGGAACGCATCCTTTTCAATCAGATTGAGCCCCGCGCCCAGCTCCGTACGCACGTAGCCTGCCTGTTTTTCAACGCCCTTGTCCTCTGCAAGTATAGCAACAAATCCGCTCGCTTGCAAGTCCAGTCTTTCTTTGAGCGCCTGCGTGCAATCTGCTACGAATTTCGCGATGCCGCCGACAGCAGCACCGCTTTCGTCCAGCTTGAACCAGTACAAATTGCTCGCGCCGTTCTGCTTGGCTCTCTCGGCGAGCGCGTCTATCCACTTTCTCGTCTCGTTAAAGCCGTTGACCGCGATAGCCTTTATCGTCTTGGCTTCGTCGAAGAAGGGAGCTTTTCCTCTCAGAATATCCGTCACGTCCTTCACGATAAGCGGATTGCGAAGGTCGGGCTTGTCCGTGCCGTAATCGCGCATCGCGTCTCGGTACGCTATCCTTCTGAAAGGAGCATCGTCCACCTTATAGCCCTTGGGCGCGAACTCTTTGAATACGCCCGAGAGCACCTGCTCCATGACCTCGAAAACGTCCTCCTGCGTAGCGAAGCACATTTCCGTATCCAGCTGATAAAACTCGCCGGGGCTTCTGTCAGCTCTCGCGTCCTCGTCGCGGAAGCAGGGAGCTATCTGGAAATACTTGTCGAAGCCGGAGGTCATCAGCAGCTGCTTATACTGCTGCGGAGCCTGCGGCAACGCGTAAAAATGCCCCGGATACAGCCTCGACGGCACGATATAGTCTCTCGCGCCCTCGGGAGAGCTCGAAGTGAGTATCGGGGTCGTAATTTCAAGGAAGCCGAGCTCCGTCATCTTGTTGCGCAGCCAGCTCACAACCTTGGAGCGGAAAACTATCTTATCCTTGACCTCGGGATTGCGCAAATCGAGGAAGCGGTATTTCAGACGCACGTCCTCTCTCGACTGCGTGGAGGTCGCCACCTCGAAGGGAAGCTGTTCGTAACATCTGCCCAGCACCTCGATTTTCTCGGGGTCTATCTCGATAAGACCCGTGGGCATATCGGGATTGGGCGCGCTGCGAAGCATAACCGTCCCCTCGACGGACACCGTGCTCTCGCGCGGAATAGAACGTATCAGTTCCTTTTTATCCTCGTCGGACACGACCGCCTGAGTATATCCGTAAAAGTCGCGTATGACAAAGAATATCACCGCGCCCAGATCGCGTATGCTGCTCAGCCAGCCGCAGAGCTTAACTCTTTTACCCACGTCGCCGTCGCGCAATTCGCCGCAGTTGTGTGTACGCATTATCATATCAGCCTCGTCAATGAGTGAATTTTATATATACTCGGATTTCAGCCCGAAGTCACAGTAGCTTTATCCCTGCCTTTTCGCATCGCGCGCGGGATTCGCCGTCCCACAGCCCCACCTGCACCTCGCCTATATGCGCCTTTTGCAATAGGAGCATACAAAGCCTCGACTGTCCTATTCCGCCGCCTATCGTGAGCGGCAGCTCTCCCGAAATCACCTGTCTGTGATATTCGTACGCGAGCCTGTCCGTCGCTCTCGCGATTTCCAGCTGGCGTTTCAAGCTCTCGCCGTCCACGCGCACGCCCATCGAGGACAGCTCTATGCTGTCGTCAAGCACCTCGTCGTAGAAGATTATGTCTCCGTTGAGCGCCCAGTCGTCGTAGTCGGGAGCTCTTCCGTCGTGCGGCTTTCCGTCGGACAGCGCGCCGCCTATCCCCATAAGAAACACCGTGCCGTATTCCCTTGCGAGCATCCGCTCCCTCTCGTGCGGCGTAAGCTCGGGATATCTGTCTAAGGCTTCCTGCGCGGTGACGAAAGTCACCTTCTTTTTCAGCGTCAGATCTATGGACGGGAAATGCGCCTTTGTATCCGCAAGCGTATTCACAATCGCCGCGACAATCCTCGTGACCGCCATTTTGAGAAATTCGACGTTGCGCTGTTCCCTGCTTATCACCATCTCCCAGTCCCATTGGTCGACGTATATGCTGTGCTGATTGTCGCACGTATCGTCTCTGCGAATGGCGTTCATATCGGTATATATGCCCTCGCCGCTTCTGAAACCGTATCTTTTGAGAGCAAGCCTCTTCCACTTTGCGAGGCTGTGCACTATCTCCGCCCCCGCTCCGCCGAGCGAGGATATATCGAACGCGACGGGTCTTTCCACTCCGTTAAGATCGTCGTTTACGCCCGTTCCGCTAAGCACGAAAAGAGGCGCCGACACCCTTTCAAAGCCGAAATTTCTGACGAGATTTCTTTGAAACGCGTCTTTTACGAACTTTATCGCCTTCTCGGTCTCGCGCACGCTCAGCCGCTGCCTGTATCCCTCGGGAATGATAAGCATCCGCGCCACCGCCTACATCAAATCCCCCGCCGTGCGGGAATAGAGCTGTACGTCGCGGATATTGCCTATGCCCGTCACGTACATAAGCATGCGTTCGAGCCCCAGACCGAAGCCGCTGTGCGGCACGCTTCCGTACTTGCGCAAATCCATATAACCCTCGTAATCGGCAAGATTCATTCCTCTTTCGACCATAGCCTCTTTCAGCTTGCCGTAGTCCGCCTCGCGCTCGCTGCAACCTATAATCTCGCCCACACCGGGGACGAGCAAATCCGTCGCCGCGACCGTAAGTCCGTCGTCGTTCTGCTTCATATAAAAGGATTTTATCTTCTTGGGATAGTTGGTCACAAAAACGGGTTTGTTGAACACCTTTTCCGTGATATATCTCTCGTGCTCGGACTGCAAATCCAATCCCCATGAAACGGGGTACTGGAACTTTTCTCCGCTCTTTTCGAGTATTTTTATCGCCTCGCCGTAATCGAGCACTACGAAATCGCTGTCCACAACGTGCCTGAGCTTATCGCGCAAACCCGCCTCGAACGCCTTCTCGAAAAACGCCAGTTCCTCGCCGCATTCGTCAAGCACAGCCTTGATGATATATTTTATCATATCCGTCGCGATGGCAATGATATCGTCGAGCTTCGCGAACGCGACCTCGGGCTCCACCTGCCAGAACTCTGCGGCGTGCCTCGGGGTATTGCTGTTCTCTGCGCGGAAGGTGGGACCGAAGGTATAAATCTTTCCCATCGCCATAGCCGCGACCTCGCCTTCGAGCTGTCCGCTCACCGTAAGTCCCGCCTTACGCTTAAAAAAGTCGTTTGCAAGATACGCCGCCTCGTCCCCGACGGTCTTTGCGTCGGCGTAGCAGTTTGTCGTCACGCGGAAAATCTCGCCCGCTCCCTCGCAGTCGCTCCCGGTGATGATTGGAGTATGGATATAGCAAAAGCCTCTTTCCTGAAAGAAACGGTGTATCGCGAAGCTCAGCTTGGAGCGCACGCGAAGCATTGCGTTGAAGGTGTTTGTGCGCGGTCTAAGATGAGGTATGGTGCGCAGAAATTCCATCGAATGATATTTCTTTTGAAGAGGATAATCGGACGGACAGTCGCCGAGAAGACTTATTTGCTCGACGTTTATCTCGTACTCTCCCTCTTTCATCGCCCTTACGACCACGCCGTCCGCCGAAACGGAAGCTCCGTTTTTCATAACGGGCGCAAGCGCCTCGTCGGCAAACTTCGATTTGTCTATAACGAGTTGAAGATGTCTTAGAGTCGTGCCGTCGTTTATCGCGAGAAACGCCATAGTCTTGCTGTCGCGCGCGGTGCGCACCCAGCCTGCGACGTTCACGCGCTTGCCCTCGTACGCCGCGCCGTTTACTATGATTTCCGAAATGTCGAGATTCTTCATACATTCTCTCCGAACAAATTCCGCCGCTTTTGCCGCGTTTTTATCGTTATATTTTGTAATTATATATATTTAGAGGAATTTTGTAAAGCACTTTTACGCGCGTTTCCCTATCGATTGCAATAATTGCACTTTATCACATCGACCGTTGACTATTCGGCGGCGTGGCGGATATAATTAAAATATGGAAAAAAACGAAATTTACGATATTGCAATCATTGGCGCGGGGCCTGCCGGACTCACGGCAGGTATATACGCAGCAAGAGCGGGTCTTAAATGCGTCGTGACGGAAAAGGCGGCGGTGGGCGGACTCGCCTCCACGACCTCGGATATAGAAAACTATCCCGGCTTCAAGCACACGGACGGCTTTTCGCTGTGCTATACGATGCTCGAACAGTGCAAGGACGCGGGCGCGGAATTCGTTTTTGAAAACGTCGTGTCGCTGGATACGGATTCGTCCGTCAAAAAACTTACGCTTTCAAACGGCGACGTCCTAAACGCGAAATGCGTGATAGTGACTACGGGCGCTTCCCCGCTAAAGACGGGAGTACGCGGCGAAGAGGAATTCCGCGGCAGAGGCGTATCCTACTGCGCCACCTGCGACGGCGCATTCTTCAAGGGCAAAACCGTAGCCGTGATAGGCGGCGGAAACACTGCGGTCGTGGACGCTCTGTACCTCGAAAAGCTGGCGGGCAAAACCATTCTCGTGACCCGCACGGACAAGCTCGCAGCGGACAAAATACTCGTGGACAGACTGCTCGCGTCAAAGGTGGAAATTGTTTGGAACAGCTCCGTGAGCGCGCTATCGGGCGACGATAAACTCTCCGAAATGGTGCTTAAAGATATAAAAAACGGCACTTTAACCGACGTTTCGGTTGACGGAGTGTTTATAGCAATCGGGAAAACGCCCAACTCCGTGTGGCTGAAAAACGTCGCGCTCGACGAGCGCGGCTACATTGTGACGGACGAAAATATGAGGACGAACATAGACGGTGTTTATGCCGCGGGCGACGTGAGAAGCAAGTCGCTGCGCCAGATAGTGACTGCCTGCGCCGACGGCGCGATTGCCGCAGATTCCGCTGCGAAATTCCTTATGCAAAACAAGTAAACGCATTTCCCAAAGACATATCAACGTCGCCGTTACGGCGCGCAAAACGCTTTACGCTTCCCCGCGCTCAAACGACTTGCCGCCGACGGTGTCATTTTTTTGTATTCTTTTCCTCTTTAAGCGTTAAGACAAAAACTTACAAACGCAGTCAAAATCATCAAAACATAATTACGCGCCCGCACATATAATGTCAAGTATGTATTATTTCGGAACTGACGGTATAAGAGACAGAGCGCAGACGTTGCTGGACAACGATATTCCCTATCTTCTCGGGAGCGCGCTGTCTGAAAAGGGCGGCAAAATCATTGTCGCGAGAGACGTGCGCACGCATTCCTCGGATATCGAAAAACAGCTGTGCAAGGGACTGCTGACGGGAAGCGCGCATATTTGGCTTACGGGAGTTTTGCCGACTCCCGCGCTCGCGTATACGGCCAAAGAAGAAAACGCGGACTATGCGGTTATGATAACGGCGTCCCACAACGAGCCCTGCTTCAACGGCTTGAAGGTATTCGGGAAAAGCGGAATGAAGCTCCCGCCCGAAGAAGAAAACGCTCTCGACCAAAGACTTTTCGAGCTCGCAAACGGCGACGTCCTGCGCGGCGCGAGGGAATGCGTAGCCGCGGACTGTCTTACCGACGACGAGATAAGCAGTACGCTATCCATAAGGCTGTCAAAGCAGAACCACCGCATCCGAATAGTAGACGGCGCGGAATTTTTGTACGCCAAGCATATTCGCAATTCTTTCCCGCGCTTCGACGGTATGAAGGTGTGCCTTGACTGCGCCCACGGCTGCATGGCGGAGCTGTCTTCCGATATTTTCCGCGCGCTCGGCGCCGAAGTTCGCGCCCTCAACGACGAGAGGGACGGAAGCCTTGTAAACGTGGACTGCGGCTCTACGCATATGGACAAATTCACGGCAAAGGTGGCAAAGGACGAGATAGGCTTCGCTTTCGACGGAGACGGCGACAGAGCGCTTGCGGTCGTGAACGGCAGGCTGTACGACGGCGACGCAATACTTCTGGCTTTGAGCACGCTATACCGTATTCAGGGCAAGCTGCGCAAAAAATTCGTCGTAGGCACGCAACTGACCAATTCGCGACTGCAACGTGAGCTCGCGTTTCACAACACGGCGCTCGTTCGCGTAGACGTAGGCGACAAGCATATACTGGACAAACTCAAACAGTCAGGGTGCCTGCTCGGCGGCGAAAAAAGCGGACATATCCTTATGCTGGACCGCGCTTGCACGGGCGACGGGCTGATAACCGCGCTCACACTCCTCGAAGTAAAAAAGACGATAGGCAGTCTACCCAAATACACGCCCTACCCTATGCTGGAATTCAATATCCGCACGGAAAACCCCGCGCAGTACGTAAACGGCGCGGACTTCATGCGCACGGTAAAGCTCGCCGAAAAGGAATACGGAAAAAAAGGACGGCTTGTCATACGTCCCAGCGGCACTGAGCCGTACGTGCGTATCGCCTACGAATGCTTTTCGCAGGATTACAAGGCCGCCTTCGACGGCATAAAAGAATTATTCAAGCACGAATAAAGTGAGTAAATATTTTAATTAAAATAGCCCCCGAATCGCATTCCTCCGCGCCCTGCGCGTCGCAGTGCAGTCTCTTGAACGTCGACCCGTCGTTTTCACACCCCCCCCCGTACAAACAAGTCACTGTTATAAAAACGGCGCGTACCTTATCGGTGCGCGCCGTTAAAATATATTTTATTTTTTTTACTGATAATCTACGACGTCCACCCAACTCATAAGCAGCTCGACTTCCTGTTCGTTGCCCTTTACGGACTGGGAAGCCGCGACGATGGGAATCCACTTCTGAACGTACTGCTTTGCCGTATCGCTCTTTTTGCAGAAGGTATCGAGATAGTATTCCGCGCCCTCCTTGTCGCCGCCGAGGCAGAACAACAGATACGTGCGCGCCACGTCCGCAGAAGCGTTGCCCTGCGTTGCATGCGACCAGTCGATAATGTAAGGCACGTTGTCTTTTGAAATAATTACGTTGGAGGGATTGAAATCTCCGTGGCAGACCTTGTTGTGCTTGGGCATACCTTCAAGCCTCGTATGCAAATCGTAACGCGTGGTCGCGTCGATGGAGGTCGCGGAGATTTTGCGGTTCATCTTGTCTTTAAGTTTTGTAAGCAGAGGGGAGGTCTTCGTATGCACGTTCATCTGCAAATCGACGAGAAGCTCGATGTATTCGTTCTTTTTCTCGGGATGCGCCTGCATAAGCTGCGCGAGCGTTTTGCCCTCTATATATTCGGTCACGATTGCCCATTTGCCGTCTTCCAACAAAGTAACGGCAAGCACCTTGGGGATATTCAGACCCGTTTCCTCTATTCTTGCCTGATTCAACGCCTCGTTGAGCACGTCCGCCTTGGAATACTCCGCATTGAACACCTTAATACATCTGTCGCCGTCGCGATAGATGGTTTTGTTGCTTCTTTTCGCTATAACCTTATCGAGCTTCATTACTTTTCCCCTTTTACTGATTGATTTCGGTATCGGACAGGCTTCGCGGAAGCCGAATTATGACGGCAACCGAATCGCTTGTAATACCGTCATAAATTTTATCACGTTTCTTATTTCAAGTCAATGGCGAGAAATTGAGAAATAGTCTCTTGAACGGCGACTCGTCGTGTTCACTTCAAGCTGGATGGTGTCGAACTCTGCAAGAGTAAACGGCGAGTACTCTAAAATGAATAGCCCACCCCTTCCCTTCGGGCTGTTCCGACTTCGCGGTCTGCGAAGCAAGCCCGCTCGTTCGCTTAGGCTACGCACAATCCACCGGATTGTGAGTTTAACGCGTCGCGCCGCTCCCGCTCGGAATAGAAACACTTTCTGCTTATACAATACGTTGCTCACGGGAGGGGAACTCGGCGCTCGCATATACAAGCATAGAGCTCTGTTTATGTCACTCGCTCACAGGCAGAAAACAGAATTGCCTGTTCGCTTGTACATAGCGTCAAGCTCGGCACTCAGGCAGGCGCGCGCCCTGCACGCGCTAGTGCAGTCTCTTGAATGAGTGTTCGTCGTATTCACTCCTTATCGGGCTGAGGGTGACGTACTCTGCAAAGGTGCACGGCGGGTACTCTAAAATTTATAGCCCACCCCTTCCCTTCGGGCTTTCCCCTCCCGCTCGGAATAGGAACGCTTT
>CANDBF010000009.1 GCA_947382865.1 uncultured Clostridia bacterium | reverse complement strand
CTGTACTCTCGACATAGCGGTTATCGATACGCGCACGGGCGGACTCGACGTGATAAAGCTGGGCTCTGCAAGCAGCTTTATAGTCAGACGCGATAATGTGGAAATGCTATCCTGCACCCTGCCTCCCGCGGGCATTCTGGACAGCGTACAGCCTCTTACGAGCAGGTATCAGCTCTTCGACGGGGATATGCTGATTATGATGTCCGACGGGGTTTACGACGCGCTTGAAAGCAGAGGAGTGGTGGAGGCGGTCGACTTGCTGGATACGGTCAATCCGCAGACGCTTGCGGACGAGCTGTTGAAGCGCGCCAAACAAAACGGAGCGGAGGACGATTGCACGGTGATTGCTCTGAGAATTTTCTGCATCTGAATTTACGCTTTACTATCCTTGTAATTTTTCGGGTTTTGCTGTATAATTTCCATATGGCAAAACTCGACGCTTTTTCACTGAAAAAAATGCTCGGCGGCACTGAATACGACGGGCGCAGTCTGACCGTATGCGTCGCGCTCAGCGGCGGAAGGGATTCCGTCGCGCTTTTGCATTGTCTCAAAACGCTCGAAACCGAAAATGCCGTTTTTCAAAAAGCGGAGCGCGGCGAAGAAGGTATGCGTATAAAGGTCGTCGCCGCAAACGTAGAGCACGGCATACGCGGCGAAAGCAGTCTGCGCGACAGTGAGTTTGTAAATCGGCTTTGTAAAGATATGGGTGTAGAGCTGTATACGTTTTCCGTGGACGTTCCGACCTTTGCAAGGGAAAACGGATATACGGTCGAGCAGGCGGCGAGGATACTTCGTTATCGTTGTTTTGACGAGCTGCTCCGCGACGGAAAATGCGATTCGGTAGCGCTCGCGCATCACCTTGACGATCAGATCGAAACGGTGCTTATGCGCATACTCAGGGGGACGGGTATTCGCGGACTAAGCGGAATGAAGCGCATAAGCGGCGGATATATCAGACCCTTTCTGGATTACTCGCGCGAGGATATAGACGAGTACGTTGCCGAACATAATCTAAAATATGTCGAGGATGAAAGCAACGCCGATACCGCATATACGCGCAACTATTTGAGAAACGTTGTTAAAGGCTTGAAGGATCGATTTCCCGACATCGGCAATTCGATAAAACGCCTTTGCGCAAACGCCGAGGAGGCAGATAAATTTATTGATGCATTTGTGCCCGAAATTGAGGTTAACAACGGCGTTTCGTATGTTAAAACTGCCGATTGTGCAAATACGACCATCGCAAAGCGTTTGATACTTCGCGCGGCGGCGGCGCTGGGAGTCGAGCAGGATATCGAGGTGAAACACCTGAACGCAGTGCTTTTATTGTCGGGCGCCGAGAGCGGAAAAAACCTCAATCTCACGCACGGTCTGAAAGTTTACAGGGAGGGCGACCGACTTGTATTCACGAGGGAGAGAGTCAACGAAAGCGGCGCGGACGACGGAAATTTCGAGAGTCCTTTCGATGTCGGAAATATTCCGAACTTACGCAACTTGGGACTGTCTGTAAAAGAGGTCGGCGTAGACTGCGCATTGAGCGGAATAGGCAGGGGAGAAGCGCTTTATGCGGACGCGGATAAAATACCGAAAAGCGCGGTTATAAGAAGCGTAAGGGCGGGTGACTTTATACACAAATTCGGCGGCGGCACAAAAAGTCTCGGCGATTATCTGACGGATAAAAAAATTCCCGCAAGGGTGCGCGGAGGTCTTATAGTAGTTGCCGACGGCAGCCGCGTTCTGGCGGTATTCGGCGTTGATATTTCCTCCGATCTTAAAATAGACGGCAACACAAAACGCGTATATGAGCTGAGATTGACCCAAAACAACGTAGATTGAAAAAACTTCGCGATGTCCCGAAAACGCACCGCGGAAAAATATATGATGAACGCAAGAGGATTTTATGTACGGCAGTGAAATCAAAAGAGTGCTTGTCACAAAGGAACAAATAGCTCGTCGGGTAAAGGAATTGGGAGAGCAGATTTCCCGCGATTACGACGGGGAAAGCATAACGCTGGTATGCACCTTGCGCGGCGGATGCGTGTTCTTTGCGGATCTGATCAGGGAAATAAGCGGCGACGTGGAAATAGATTTCATCGCGGTTTCCAGCTACGGCGCGGGCACAAAGACGAGCGGCGAGGTCAAGATGGTTAAGGATTTATCTTCGCCAATAAAGGGAAAGAATATTATCGTTGTGGAAGATATTATCGACACGGGAGTGACCCTGAGCTATCTGAAAAAGCTGCTTTCCTCCCGCGAGCCCAAGTCCTTGAAGATATGTTCTCTTCTGGACAAGCCGTCGCGCAGAAAGGTGGAATTCGAGGGAGATTATATCGGCTTCGTTATCGAAAACGAATACGTCGTTGGCTACGGACTCGATTACAATCAGAAGCTGAGGCATCTTCCCGAGGTCTGCGTGCTCTCCCCGGAGGTTTATGGCGGTTGACGCAATAAAACTGAAATCGCTTGCAAGGCTGTTTGCGCCGTACGCGCCGCTGTACGCGGTCGGCGGTTACGTGCGCGACGGAATGCTGGGATATGAGTGCTCGGACATCGATATCTGCTCCTCGCTGACAGTAGCGGAGGTAAAATCGGTGCTTGCAGGTTCGGAGTTCTCGGTTTTAGACAAGAGCCTGCGTATGGGAACGGTGCTCATATCGTGTTGCGGCTTCAAAGCTGAATATACGACCTTCCGCACCGAGAGCTACGATAGGTCGAGCGGCGCGCACGCGCCCGAGCAGGTGGAGTTTACGACCGATATAGCGGCGGACGCAAGACGACGTGATTTCACCTGCAACGCCGTTTATTCGGAAATTATGACAGGCAATACCGTCGATCCGACGGGCGGCGTAGGTGACATAAAATGCAGAATTCTGCGCGCCGCGGACGAGCCCGACAGGGTATTCGGAGCGGACGGGCTGCGTGTTCTTAGATTGGTGCGCTTCGCCTGCGAGCTGGGATTCGACGCGGACGGGGATACGTACGCGGCGGCGAAGCGTAACGCATGGCGCGTAAAGGATATCGCGCCCGAGCGCGTCCGCGACGAGCTGAACAGAATTTTCGTATCCGATACGTGCGCAAAAAATCACGCTGCGCGGCGTGAATGTGTAAAGTCGGAAAACGGGATAGATATTGATATAAACAGTCCTATAATAAAGCCTGCCCAAAAGCCGCATATGCGGGGAATCCGTATGCTTGACGACCTTGGACTTGTGGATATGGTTCTGCCCGAGCTTGCCGAGTTGAAGGGGCTGGAACAACCTAGAAAATATCATTTGCACAATGCGTACGAGCATTCGTTGAGGGCGTTTGAAGCGGCTCCTTCAAACATCAGATGGGCTGCGTTGCTTCACGATATAGGAAAGAGGCGCGCGTACGAGATAAGCGGCGGCGCGAACATGCACGGCCACGACGCGATAGGAGCGGAAATAGCCTGCGAGGTTTTGAACAGACTGAAATTTTCCAACGCCGAAAAGGACAGAACGGTTGCTCTTATAAGGTATCATATGACGGACCTGAAAGGAGATATGTCATGGCATAAACTTCGCAGATTCGCCGCGGAACACTCGGATATCGCAGACGACCTGTGCGCGCTCAAGGACGCGGACGCGTACGCTTCGTGCGGGCGATATGCCGAACGCAACAGACTGCGCGAGGCGTGGGAAGAGATAAAGTCGGACGGAACTCCGCTCAGCGTAAAGGAGCTTAAAGTGAACGGCAACGATTTGCTGTCGTTGGGGATCGAAGAGCGGCATATTGGCGAAATACTTCACGGACTGTTTATCGAGACCGTGCTGAATCCCGATATGAACGACAGGCAGAGCGCCATCAATTACGTAATAAGAAAATCAGATAGCTTTCGGAAGGTAGGAAAATGACTGCGATATACATATTGCTTGCAATTAGCATAATCATAGGGCTTGCGTCGGTAGCGCTCGGAGTTCTGGCGCTTAGAAAAAGCGAGAGGGGAGGCGCGGATATCAGCGCGTCCGACCTAAGGGAAGAGACGAGGTATCTCGAAGAAAGCATAGATAAAGCCTTGCGTATAAACAATTCTATGCTGGCGGGGGCGATAAACGCGCAGAACAGCGCGCAGAATGAGAATTCCAAGCAGTTGCAGGAGCGTTTCGACAGATTTATGCTTGCAACCGACTCAAAGCTGGACAAGATAAGAGAAGATACGGCGCGCAGCCTGAACGAGGTCACGACCGCAAACGCCGCGAATCTGAAAGAGGTGCGCGACGACAACGCGCGCAATCTAGCGGATATAAAGAGGGACAACGCGGCGCAGCTTGAAAAAATGCGCGAGACTGTTGACGAGAAGCTCAACAGCACCCTCGAACAGCGGTTCAATCAGTCTTTCAAAATCGTAAACGACAGATTGGAGGAGATAAACCGCACCTTCGGAGAATTGCAGAGCTTGCAGACGGGTGTAAGCGACCTCAATAAGATTTTCAAGAACGTCAAAACACGCGGAACTTGGGGCGAAGTGGCTCTTGAAAATCTGCTTTCGCAGATACTGACCCCCGAGCAGTACGATAAGCAGGTGCGGCTTACGCGCGGAAGCGAGGACGCGGTGGATTTTGTGATACGCATGCCCGGCAAGGGCGACGGCGAAGTACTGCTGCCGATAGACGCAAAATTTCCGATAGAGGACTATTCGAGGCTGGCGGAGGCGGCGGAAAGGGCGGATACCGATGGTATAGAAGCTGCGACAAAGGCCCTTGCGGCAAAGGTGAAGGCGGACGCTATGAGCATACGCGACAAATACATCAAGCCTCCAAAAACCACGGATTTTGCGGTGATGTATCTGCCGACAGAGGGGCTGTATGCGGAAATCATAAAGCGCGACGGGCTCGTCGAGGATATTCAGAACAAATGCAGAGTGGTCATCTGCGGACCTACCACGATAGCGGCGCTGCTCAATAGCCTGCAAATGGGGTTCAGAAGCGTTGCGATTGAAAAACGCAGTACGGAAATCGGCAAACTTCTCACGGGATTTGTCGCGGATTTCGCAAAATTCAGCGATTTGCTCAAAAAGACGGGCGATAAGCTCATAGGCGTGCAAAACACGATATCTAATGCGGAGAAACGTACGGAATATATACGCGAGAGATTGAGTAAAGTAAGCAGAATAACAGGTGAAGAGCCGTTATCATTGGGGGATACAATTACAGAATTTTCGGATGAAAATTCAGTTGAGTAGTTTTTCAAGGGACTGCACAGGCGCGCGCAGGGCGAGCGCCTATTATCTCCCCCGCGAGCGACGGAACGTTAAACAGTGTACGTTCCTATTTCAAGTAGTGGGAGCCGAAGGGAAAGAGGGGCTATTTCTTTTAGAGTAACCGACGTTCAATCCGGCAGAGTACGTAGCCCTCAGCTTGATAAGCTAAATAGAAATATAGCAAGAAAATATGCAATAAATGAGATGATACACAATGAAAGCGGACTTGCATTTACACACAACGGCCTCGGACGGCGCGATGACTCCGAGCGAAATAGTAGACTGGGCGGTAAAGGGCGGACTTGAAGTTATATCGGTCACGGACCACGACACGGTGGCAGGGCTCGAAGAGGCGAGAGAGGCGGCGAAAAGCCGCGGCATAAAATTTATAGACGGAATTGAGATTTCCGCCTTTTCGGTCAGCGAAATTCATATACTGGGATACAATATAGACCCCAAAAACGAGGAGTTTATAGGCGCTCTTGAAAACGTCAAGCGTCTTCGTCAAGAGAGGAACGTAAAGATTGGGGAAAAACTGAAAACGCTGGGCGTTAAGCTGGATTTGGACTTTGAAGCGGAGGGTATCGGCAGAATGAATATTGCGCGCGAAATAGTTGCAAACGGCTATGCGTGCAACGTCAACGCGGCTTTTGAAAAATATCTTTCGGTAGGCGGCGCCGCATACTGTCAATCGGAAAGAATAAGCCCATTAGAAGCCGTAAAACTGATAAATTCATGCGGGGGAATCGCATGCGTAGCGCACCCTAAAAAGTATCTGTCGGACGGTAGACTGGATATGCTTTTAAGCGGCTTGTCGAAGTTTGGACTTAAAGGCTTGGAGGTGTATTATCCCAATCACGGCGCAAAGGAAATCGGCGCTCTTTTGCAGCTGTGCGAAAAGTATAGGCTAACGCCGACGGGCGGAAGCGATTTTCACGGCGAGGAAGACAGAAATTTTGCGGTTGACCTGCCGTTGAAAACCATAAAAGCGTTGAAAATCGTGTAAAACGTTGTAAAAGACATATTTTATACTTGAATGATTTTTGCAAAACAGTTGTTCGATAATAAACAATGCGTAATGGAATGATTTTTAATTTTTTTGATGATTTTCTGCGTTCTAAACGATTAAATCCTATTTTTTATAAAATTTTTACCGATTTGTCCAATATTTGCTCTTGAAAGTTTTGTATATATATTATAAAATAATTAAGTTCTTTACAGTTCGCGTCGGGGAAACGCGCAAGAGCCTAAATAGTCTACAAGATTATAAGGCGAAGGAAAATTATGAGAAACGACGGCATACATAATAAAAAGCGTTTTGCGCGAGTTGCGCTCAAATGCCTTTTGTTTGCATTGCTATTTTCTTTGGTTTTTGCGAGCGTTATTTTCGCCGCATTTTCTTTTGAGTCAGGCGGTATTGATAGCGGAGCGATACAGGCAAACGTAGCAAACGCTGCTACGAACGTCAGCGCTACCGCGACAACGACTTATACTTTGGGATTTGCGAATTTTACTCAATTATCGAGCGACAACGGACATATTACAGCATTGAAAACGCACGACAGCGGCAAAGGTTTTCAATTTAATTGCGACGGACACTGGGGGCTCGGCGGTTGCGATGCGAACGTGGTGGCTTATGCTAAGGTTACATTGGGCAGTACGCTGAAGAGTAGCGATGTTGCAATGACTTTTTCAGTTGAAAACCTTTCAAACGGCGGCGATAGTGATAAATGGGGTATAGCGGTAACTACGAGCGTTCCTACTGTCAGCGGTATAGGAGACAGTGCGTTCAGCCCCGCCAATGCGATTGGGAAAAGCGGTTGGAACGAGGTGGAAAAGGCCGTTAAGAACTGCGACGCAGTCATGGCAAGCTCGTATAGCGCCATTTATGTGGCCGTTTACGGAAATTCCGACAAAACGCTGAAAATGTTTTTTTCAAATATATCGATTTCTTTTTTCAAGCCCGAAAAAAATCTTAGCTTGCTTACATCCAGCATTTCTTCGTTTACGGCGAACAATTTTGTTTTCAAGCATACTGTCGGAAGCTATACGGGCGGAGCGGACAGGAAAACGGCGCGTTCAAACGAAACTATCGGCGTATTCGGTTCAGGCGCAAACGATGCTACCGGCGTGCATTATATGCCGGTAAAGATTACGGGTACTTTGCTCAATCACGTGAAAAACGGCGCGACTGTTAACGTCAAATTCAGCGTAACGGCCGCTCACAACGGAGGCGACAGCGATAAGTGGGCTATTGCATTAACGTCAGGCGTGCCGTCGTTTACGAACGTTTCGGACGGAACTTTTAATCCGACTGCGTTGGCTAAAAACAGCGGATGGACAGAATCCGCATCTGCAACGCAGACTGTCACCGCCAAGATTCCAAGCACTACGACAACTGTAATTTATGCCGCTATTTACTCAAATTCCGACTCGGATTGGGACCTCGGCTGGAAAGATATAAAGGTTACGATTGATTCCTACTCATATAATTATGATATCAAATTCGTCGCAGGCACGAACGGCACAATATCAACTACGTCGGCAAGTATTATAGGCAACAGTGCCAACAGCCCCAAGGAAACCGTCGCAACTTGTACCGCAACGGCAAATACGGGATATCATTTCGTAAACTGGACGAGAGGGACGACATCCACTGAGCAGTCTACTTCGGCTACGCTGAGCGTATCCTCATCAACGTTTTTCTCCTATGGAAATACGTATAAGGCGAATTTTACCAGCAATACGGGAACTATTGTCTACAACGCGAACGGCGGAACGGGTAGCATAGCCAATCAGAGTATTTCTTACGCCGGTTCTCCCGCGACTCTGAGCGCGGGTACGGCGTTTACAAGGTCTGACTATACTCTTATAGGCTGGTCTGCGGACAGAGATTCCTTTGACGCGGAATATAAGCTCCGCGACACCGTATCTACGCAGAGCGGATTTTTCTCTCTTGCTTCCGAAACGGAAAAGAGCTTTACTCTTTATGCGATATGGAAGCAGAGCGATTTCGGAGTATTGGACGGCAAGAGCCGAACGGACGGGACTTGGGGAAGCGCGGACAATCCTTTTGTTTTGGAATCTTCTCAGCATCTGATGAACCTTACCAATATAGTGAACGGCGGCACGCCTTTCGACAGCGTTTCGGGCGAATACCTTACAACGATAAATACGGTTGCAAAAGACATAAAGTATGCAAATTGTTATTTCCTTATCAACAAAAATCTGACGGCTCCTAACGGTTTTGTTCCGATAGGAAAGAACTCGACCTATTATTTTGCAGGCACGATATACGGCGGCTCGGGCGTATACTCCGACGCGAAAACGACGCGTACGGTTACGGTGAACGTCGGTGCGGCAGGGTATTCGGGTCTTATAGGCTATTACAAGGACGGTTCGATAGAATATATCGCCGTGGCAGGCAGCGTAACGGGAAGCGGCGCATATGTCGGTGGTCTTATAGGCTACGCCGCAGGCAATTACCGTATCGAACATTGTGAAAACGGCGCGACCGTTTCTGCAAACGACTATAACAACGTCGGCGGTATATTGGGATATGGAAGCGGCAGCTTTACGATATCCGATTGCAAAAATACGGGTAAAATAGACGGAAATATACGCGTCGGCGGAATTATCGGTTATGCAAACGGCACGTCGGGCACTATTCTGCGCTGTACAAATACGGGCAACGTAACCGGACTTTATTCCGCCGGTCACGGAAGCGAGGGCGCAGTCGGTGGAATCCTCGGTCGTTCCAATCAGACAATAATTATTGAAAATTGCCAATCCAGTGCCACGGTTAGCGGCGAGGCGAACGGCGTCGGCGGCATTGTCGGATATAACAATACTCCGAGCTATGGTATCGAAATAAGAGGATGCAAGGTTTCCGGCACGGTGAGCGGCGGCATAAACGTAGGCGGTATCGCAGGTAGATTGGGTACTTCCAGTTCGACCGGTTCTTTGATTATAGAAAACTGCTACAACTCGGCAACCGTCAGCCAGACTGCTCAGGACGGCACAGGCACTGTGGGCGGAATTGTCGGTTATTTCAATATAACGGGCGCGAATGCGGGCGCAGCAATCACAAATTGCGTGAACGCAGGTTCTGTGAATTGCAGCGACGAGAACATCGGCGGCATAGCGGGCAACATAAACGTAGAAAATGCGAGCGGAGCAGCGACCGTGACTTACTGCTATAATTTGGGCGCTGTATCCACCGCTCCCAAAGTTGCAGCTACGCGCGGCGGAATTATAGGCAAAATAGGCGGGACGGTGAATATAGGCGGCAGTTGGAACTTTCATCAGGGCAGTACAAATAATTACGGTTCCCACGTCGTGGCGACTTCCGCCGTGAACAGCGCTTATTACCCGTCTGTAAATACGTCGGACGTAACGAGCACGGATTGGTCCCTTGTCGCAAACGGAACGGTTTACACTGCGTTCAGATTATTCGGCAACGCATTGACGGTCTCAAACGGCAATTATTTGCGAATATACAGTTATATCGGTACGACGTATAAAACGGTTGCTCCCGCGAGTATGTCATGTGCGGAAACTTTGCCCGACAGCAATAGTTCCGATGTGCGCATATCAAACGCCGTATTCTCTTCGGACATACTAGACGCAAACAACAACAATTCTCAGATAGCTAGATTGATGCTGGATACCGCCGCAATTAAAGCGGTGGCAAGCGATATCATTACCAAAGCATATCTCGATTTAGCGGCAAAACCCGACGATTGGCTGACGGTAAGCGCCAATTCTTATATTACTTCACGCAAAGCGTTCTATTGGGTGAGCGGAGCTTGGACGGAAACAGTTCCCGATATTGCGGGAGAATATTCCGTTAAGCTGTCTGTTTACAACGGAGATAAGCTTGTCGGAAACCGTGCGGCGACCTATAAGATTGAGAGGATGAACATAGCCTCCAAGACGAGCGACGGGACGGAGTTCGTCATGCCGTTCGGATACAGCGCGGACGGACTTGTCTCCAACTCTTATTTGGGCAATATAGCCGGAAATTCATATTATCAGTTGGAGTCGGATAAGAACGGAAGACTGTTTTCCGCTCCTGCCGACAGTCCGTTTGCATTGGTATATAAGGACGGCAACGGTATACACAATAGTTTACACCATTATATTTTATTCCATAAATACACCGACCCGTCGACCTTGCGCGACGCATATTATACGCTGGATTATACGGGCGACCTAGATATCGTTATAGAAGGGTTTTCCGTCGACGGCGATAATCTCCTTTTTGGCGACGAGCATTTGATAGACGTCGTAATGACTTTGACGGGCAATGGCAATTATACGGGTACGAGAACGATACGCTTCACGCTTATGGACAGCGATTTCGGCGGAGACATCACCGCTTCGGACTGGGGCAGCCAAGCGCATCCTTACGTCATAGAGCACGACGCGCATTTACTGCGTCTGAGCCAGATTGTCAACGGCGCGCAGGCATGGAACAGTATCGCAAGCTCGGATTCTTCCCTTGCGCTCATCAACAATGCCGGCGCGGTCGCAAAATCCCGCACTTTCGCGGGAGCGTACTTCCGTCTGGGAGCAAACGTATCTGCGAGTACAAACGGCGGATTTGTTTCCGTCGGCACAAAGTACGGTGCTTCCGACACGCTGTATAGGTTTGCGGGCTCCTTCGACGGGCAAGGCGCGGACGGAACGGGATTTACGGTCACGCTCGATATCAACGAAAGCGGCAGAGAATACGTCGGCTTGTTCGGATACGTCGCGGGCGATCTGAACGGAACGGCAACGCTGTCCAATATAACCGTTACGGGTACCGTGACGGGCGGCAACCATACGGGCGGCGTAGTTGGTCTTCTCGGCAATAACGCCGCTGCGACCAATATAGCAAACAGCCGTTGCATAGTTTCGGGCAGCGATTATACGGGCGGCATTTTCGGAAGGGTGCAGGGCGCGGCGCTTGTCGGAACTCTGAACGGCGACAGCGCTACGTTCACCTATACGGGAGCCGTGTCGGGCGGCAATTACGTCGGCGGCATAACAGGTTATGCCGAGAAGAATATTTCGGGCGTATACAGCGGTAGCGGAAGCGTAAGCGGAGGAGACCACGTCGGCGGCATCGTCGGATACGCCGCAAATATAACCATATCCGCGGCAAAGAGCGGTATAACCGTTACGGGCGCGCACTATGTGGGCGGTATTATAGGATATGCCGACGGAGTGACGCTCGACGCTACGGTGACTGCGGCTTCGTCGCTTAACGGCACGGAGTACGTCGGCGGAATGGCGGGCTATATCAAGGTGACCGCCCCGTCGCAGATAGTCGCAAATCCCGAGCAGTCGGCGGTTACGTCGGCGATAACCGTGTCGGGAACGACGTACGTCGGCGGATACGCGGGCTGGATGGACGCGAGCGAGTGCGACGGGTTCAGATTTGCACCCTACGTTTCAAACAACGATAACAACAAAA
Source organism: uncultured Clostridia bacterium (assembly GCA_947382865.1). Classification (GTDB taxonomy): domain Bacteria; phylum Bacillota; class Clostridia; order Christensenellales; family CAG-917; genus CAG-475. Next base: position 32,369 of record CANDBF010000009.1, on the reverse strand, counting down.
TCACCGTCAGGGGCGCGAATTACGTCGGCGGCATATTCGGCGGCTTCGTCGGAAAGGGCTACAAACGCGTGAGCGCGGATTTGTCCGCTTCTGACAGCGTGTTTTACATACGCAACAAAAATGCGAGCGGCAACTCTTATATCAGCGTGAACGTAACGCTCAACGGCGGCAGAGTGGCGGGCGGTCTGTTCGGCTATGTCAGCGGCGCGGGCGCGGTGTTTACGGATAACTGGGTGGTTGCGGACCATACGGTATTTACGTTCAGCGGCGCTACGAGCTTCTTCGGAGGCGTTATCGGCGTTATCGGCGAGAACGCGACCGTAGAGAGCGCGGTGCAGCTGTCCGACGGCGGCTACGAAATAGGCGGTCAGACGGTCTATCTGCGTTACTCGACGGAGCTTGTCACCGTGGCGAACAACGGCGATTTTGTGGGCACGCTGTTCGGATATATAGCCTCCACCGCGGGCAAGTACGTATCCTCGGATACGACATTGCTCGGAAACACCGTGCAAATGCTCAACAGCAGGACTTCCGCATCTACGGGCGGCGTTTCCATAGCGGGCAAGGGCTACGTAGGCGGTCTGATCGGCGCGATAGGCAGAGTGCAGAGCTACGGAGTGAGCGGAGATACGCTGCTTTCCAACCTCCTGACATACGGAAGATACGACGCGACAGTAAACACGGCGGTAAACAGCACGGTACGTCTTGCTCCTGCGGACGAGGGCGGAAACGGCAAGCTGATAAACCGCGGCAGAGTGACCGCGACGGGGGATTATGCGGGCGGTATCGTCGGATATGCGGGCTTGGGCTCATTGCTTGCATTCGTCAATAAGACCGCGCAGAGCGGCATACCCGTGAACGCGGCAAGCTCCTATCTCAACGTATATAACGGCTACTCCGAAGATATTACTGAGGGCAGTATTTCGGGTAGTACTGCGACTTATATACTTGCGAAGAATTATGCGGGCGGACTTGTCGGATACGTTTCCTCCGCAATGCATGTTTTCGAGCATACGGTGAGCACTATGACCGTCGCGGCAGGAACCTCGCTGTCCTCGGCAACGGGCAATTACGCAGGCGGACTTATCGGCTATATGGGCGGCGGCAGAGTGTCGGGCAGTATAGCGGGTTACGGCGCGACGTCTACGACAGCGGACAGCGTACGCGGAGGCTCGTATGTGGGCGGACTCGTGGGCAGACTCGCGGGCGGACAGGTTGCAGACAGTATAGGCTACGGATTCAAATTCGACAGAGTAAACAATCTCAACGGCGGCGTGGTGGGCGCGACGGACGCGGGCACGACAGTGTCGTCGTCTTGGACGGTTTATGCCGCTACCTCGCCTACTTATCAGACCAAGAGCGTGAACGTAAACGGAAAGTACGTGATTATAGACTCTTCCGTGATAAATTCCAGATTGCCAAACGCCAAGGAATACGCGATTGCGACAGGCGTGCTCTCTCAGGGCATGGCTATCACGACTGCGGCGACGATAACCGTAAACAAGTCGACAAGCGGAAAGCTGTCGCTAAGAACGTTTATACCTACCGACAACAAGCAGCTGGTGTTTTATAACGTGAGCGGAACGGATACGTCGACGGACAACGTGTTCGACGTTTTCGAGGTATCGGGCGGAGATTTGTATTACCGTCTTGATATGGCAGACTCCGCCAATTTCTCCATCTGCGTTATCGATATCGAATTTAAGGATATTCAAGTCTGTAAGGATACGACCCAAGCCGCAAAGGACGCCAATGCAGAAAAGGCGTACCGTGTTCCCGCGTCGGGGAACAAGGCTTATACTATTGACGCCACCGCAAATTACGATACGAACGGATACATTTCCTCGCTGTCCGCCAAGGCGTATTATGAAAACGGCGGCAAGACGCGTCTTGTGGGAAATTACGTCAAGAACGACTTTACAACCGGCGACGAGGGCACGCCGTACGTTATTTCGTCTATAACCTTGTGGAGGGCGCTAAGAGACGATATAAAGGCGGGCAAATCGTTCAGAGGCAAATACGTCAAGCTGGCGACAAATCTGTCTATAACAAGCGCAAACGATCTGGCGGGCAGCCTCAACGGCGTGACGAACGGATTTGACGGCATATTCGACGGCGACGGCTACACTATCGACGTAAATATTACCGGAAGCACCGCGAGCGCGCTCAGCTTGTTCCCGTTCGCTAAAAACGCAACGTTCAAAAATTTGACAATCAGCGGAAGCCTCGGCACGTCGGGAAGCAATATCGCGGCGTTTGTCGGCGAGCCGCAGGGCGCTCTTACGTTTGTAAACTGTACGAGCGAAGTCAAGATAAACGCGTTGCGCACGGCGGGAGGCTTTGTCGGCACGTCTAACGGTTATAAAGTCAATTTCGTCACCTGCGTCAATACGGGGGCAATAACGACAACGGACGGCACCAACGAGAACTACGAGAACTACGCCTACGGCACAGGCGGACTCGTAGGCGTTATTTCCACAGAGGGAAGCCTCGGTGACGTCAGATTCGAGAGCTGCAAGAACAGCGGAAAGATTACGGGCGGCAACAACGTAGGCGGAATTATAGGACTGTCCAACGGCACGGGCTCGAGCTCCGTTCTGGGTCTTGAAATCTTCAACAGCGCAAATACGGGCGCGGTCACCGCAAACAACGGACTTACCTCCGAGCCGAACAGGTCTCACGCATACAGTTACGCGGGCGGAATATTGGGTAAATCCGGAAACTACGGCTATATAAGGATGTATTCGTCTTTCAACAGCGGTACAATCGTCGCGTACGGCTCGATTTGCGGCGGACTTGTAGGCGGCGTAGGCGAATTGAACCTTTACAAGGTTTGGAACGGAACAAGCAGCTGTCAGGTGCATCAGGGCGGCGAATCGCGCATTGTATACTGTTATAACAACGGAGAGGTGCATGTCGGCGGAACAACCTCTAACGGTAAACTGTCTGACCCGTTTTCAGGCGGATATTCTCGAGAGGCTCTCAACGGTTCTATTGTCGGCGGAATAGCAGGTATTATGGGGTGGGGAAAGATTCTCTACTGCTATAATTCGGGCGGAGTGCATTGCTATCAGGTTGTCGGCGAATACCGTCAGTGGCAGAACCGCATGGGCGGTATTCTGGGACAGGCTCAGCCGAGCGAACCTAATAATAATGTAAAAATAATTATCAATTATTGTTATAGTATAGGATTGTGCGTCGCGGAGTTTTCGCAGGATACGCAATTTCTGCTCGATTTCAGCGGCGACGCGGCATACGGCGCAAGTATATGCGGCTTTATGGACGAGGGCGATAATTGGGACAACGGTCATTCTTCCTCTACCTCCAGTCAGAAGAGCAGACTTCAACCCGCAGGAACTACATATTATAACTATGTTTTGAAAGACAATCTGTACTACAATAATAAATCTACCGGAAATAACTCATATTTTACGGGCGTTATGGACACCGAGGGTTCTTTCGCTTGGGTAAACGCTATCAAGAAAGAAGAAGGCAGGTATGTCGACGGCATCGTTGTGGATAACGTTGCGGACCTGACCACGTATCATACGGAAGCAATCAACGGTTACGGAGTAAAAGTCCCGATAGGAAGCGACGCCAATCAGGCGGCGACTCTGATTGACGGAAGCGGCAATTATCGCGCGAGTTATGACGAAAAGACGTACAAGGTGACGTACGACGACGATTTCCTTTCGGGCAATATGCAGGGATACGTCTATATATACGGCTGTCTGCCTCAGCTTGCGATGTTCTCGATGGACACCAAAGAGGGCTTGTCCATGCTATCGGTTTCCTTTGGAAAGGACAGCTACGGCGATTGGCAGGGCGCGCAGGCGGGAAGCGAGGAGAGCCCGTACATAATCAAGGACGGCGTAGGCTTGCAGGCCATGTCTGCGTTGCTGAGAGCAAAGAGCGGCTCTGCGACTTATACCTTCCGTGATAAGTACGTTGCGATTGCAAACGGCGAGAACAATATCGATGAAATGAGCGCGGATTATATCAACATGGATATGTCCATCGCGGCGAACGCGATGAAGAGCGGAACAGCCTCGGGCACGTACGACCAGTATGGCAAAAACTACTTCCTGTACAACAACGGCGCGCTCGGTCGTTCTCCAATACAGCACAACTCGTCGGACAATCTGAGGACGAAGTGGGTCGGATACAACTACTATTTCAACGGAAGCGCGTATAAAAACGATTCTAATTTTTATAGCTACGTCAACTTCTATCCGATAGGCACGGGCGGAGCCAGCGCTTTCGAGGGCAGTATAAGCGGGGCGCATTATACTCGGGATAACAACGGGAAAATAACTTCCGCTTCCAATACGCAGATAAGAAATCTGAAAATCTCGCAGAGAGCGGGAGATACGTTCGCGGGCTTGTTCGGAAGCGTCTACGACGCCGAAATCGAAAATATAACCGTATCGGGCTCTATAAAGGCGTACGGAGCGACAAATTCCACCGCATACTACGTCTTTGCGGGCGGAATAGCGGGTTATGCGGGCGGAAATACGAGCATAACGGGATGCAGAGCGGGCGAGGATACGTCGCATACTGTCACCGTGCGCACGTTCGGTCCCGACGAGAGCGTCAAGAGCGGAGTGAACGTCAAAACCTTCGCGGGCGGAATTGTCGGCGCGGCGGGACCGCGCAAGGGCGAAACTATCGCCGAAAACGGACTCAAGCATCTCGAAATAAGCGATTGCTATACCGTTTATGCAGATATAGCCGCTATAAAGAACAATTCGGGTGGAATAGCCGGATATGCGGGCGACCCGTGGGGCAGAACGAAGGAGTCGAGCAACGTCGTCGATTTCAACAATCTGTACGTATATGCAAACACTTCGGTGTCTGCGGTGTCGGGCGTAACGGATAGCGGCGCGGGTTCGGACATAGGCGGCATAGTCGGAAGCAACGACGGCATTGTACGTTTCGATATCACAAAGGCATACGTGGGTTATACTTCGTCGCTGGGAGTAACGATTTCTGGCGAGAATTCAGTGGGCGGCATTATCGGTACCGCACGCGGAAGTCTGGATATTTCGGACGTTACCGTATCGAGATACGCGACGATAGTCAGATACAACAGCTGGGGCAACGTCGACAACATGACTGAAAGCGGCGTGGATTACGGCACGGCGATAGGCGGCGTAATCGGCAGAGGCGTGACGGGCACAAACAACTTCCTGTACGGAAATATTACTTTCGAGGGAAGTATAAATATCAGAACGGGCACTACGAACGGCGAAACCAAAAATATCGGCGGCATTATCGGCGCTATGGGTACGGGCACGCAGTTCCAGAGCGGAAGCAAGGTGACAGTGGCAAAGGTCGCAAGCATAACCGCGGCGGTCGGCAAGGGTTCGCTGTTCAATATAGGCGGTATCGCGGGCGTAACTCTCGACGGCGCGTTTGACGGCACGTTTACGGTAGACGTTACGATGAATTTGCAAAACGCAAGCAGAGTCGGCGGTCTCGTCGGATACAACAAGGGCGTCACGCATATCCTCGCAAGCACCGAGGGCACCGTCGTAAACGTCGGTGCGGACATAAAAGGCGCGAGCGAGGTCGGAGGACTTATCGGTCAGAACGGCGAAATCTCGGGTTCGGGTATCGTCTCCGGTAGTCTGCAAATCGGCGCTGATATGTATATGAATACCGCGTATACGGGCAGCGTTCGCATAAACATTCTTACGGGCGCAAAGGTCGCGGGCGACAGCAATTCCGACGGCAAGAGCAACGTCGGCGGTATAGTGGGTCTCAATCAGTCAAACGTTGTCATCACAAAGGGCGATATTATCAACGAAGGCAGCATTTCGGGCGCCATGGACAACGTCGGCGGCATAGTCGGAAACAACGACGGCTATATAGATATGGGCGGCAGCTCGGTTGAAGGCGCCAGCCTCACCATAGAGAATAAGGGCGCGGTCGTCGGCGGAGACAACGTCGGCGGAGTTATCGGTTATCTGCGCCGCGGCGTTATATCGGGCGTATTCGCAAACTCGGGTTCGGTCGCGGGGATGAATTTCGTCGGCGGTTCGATAGGAAGAGTGGACAGCGAAGCTGTGCTTACCGCAAACGGCGCCGATACGTATTTCTACAACGGCGAAACGGACAGCTATTCGTCAGGCGTTACGGAAGCGCGCGCAGCGGCGAGCGAAAACGGCACGGTCAAGGGTAGCGGCAACTACGTCGGAGGCTCCATAGGCGCGCTCTTCGGCAGTATACGCAGTATCGGCGGCGCCGAGGTTTACTTCATCAACGCGGGTACCGTCAACGGAGCGAATTACGTCGGCGGAAATATCGGCATGCTCGCAGGCGCGGTCAGCCAGTCGCAGTTTATAAATACCGGCAGCGTTACGTCAAACGGATCGGTCGCAATCGGAGGCTCCGTCGGACTTGTCGGCTTGGACGAGGTATGCTCATCCGTTGCGCATATCGAAATATCCGTAGTCGGCGTACATTTTGAATTCTCGGGCGGAGGTTCGATCACGGTTTCGGGCTCCGGCGGAGAAGGCGGAGTCGGCGGCGCAATCGGCATAATCGGCGGAGCGCAGGAGGATTTCGGAAACAGCGTCGATAGCTGGAAGGATATCACTATGTACGCCGCGAGCGATATATCCGCACCCTCCGTCGCGAACGTCGGCGGCGCGATAGGTATAATCAAGGCAAACGACATAGTCATAAGGAATATGCTCGCCTTCTATACAACCATAGTCGGCAGCGAGAACGTCGGCGGTATTGTCGGACGCGTTTGGGGAAGCGGAATACGGGTCAGCAATTCCTTCAATATAGAGGGAGCCGTACAAGGAAACAACGCGGGCGGCATAATCGGACTTGCGGCGACGGATACCGACGCGAGCACGTCGTATTGGGTCAAGGGCTATAAGAACGAAGAGCTTATGACCCTCAATATCAACAATATTGCGGAAAATCTCGGCAAATATACGGCTGTCACCATAGGCGGAGTCGTATTTACGGAGGATTTGACAAAGCAGTACGGCACTCCGTTCGACTATACGAACGACGAGGCGGATAAGGGCAAGACGTGGGAAACCTACCTCTCCGAGCAAATGGGCGGAAGTCCCGTTTCCAAGCAAAACGGCGTATGGGCTGTCACCAACACCTCTTGGACGAAATACACTACGGGTACGGAAAACACGGGATGGTACTACGTGTATGCAAACAACCGCGCGGGTCTAGACGTTACGCATACCGTAAGCAATGACGAAAATCAGCCAAGCATACTCGAAAGCATAGCGGAAAGAGAGGCGGAGCTCGTATATTGGAAGCGTATCGCAAACGCTTATACGGAAGCGGAAAGAGCAAAGGGAGACGATACCACGGTTCTTACGTCGCCCATTGTCGCGGATATAGACGAAGCCGCAAAGACCGCAACCGGCGGCGGCAGACCTCAGGAACAGCATATTTACGCCGCGGCACTCGCGAGCACGGTGAGCGGCTACTATCTGTATATGGACGCTTCGGGCACCAAACCCGACGTTTACAAGAGCACGGACGCAGGCGACGAGCACTTCTATATTAACGCGATTACGGCTGGCAACAGCGAGGGCACGGCGTCTTCGCCGTCCGAAAACGTCGCGGTGTATTATCGCTCGGTCAGCCTCGGACGTCCGCTTATCTACAACGGCTACAACCGTTACGCGCCGATTACGGACGAAGTGAGCAGCGGAGTTAAAATCCAGTATATTTCCGTCAACGATGCGGGCGAGCCGAACGTTTCGGAGGTCGACAGAACAAAGGGCGATTATATATATACCGTAAACGATATACGCGATTCACAGGGCGCGAGCAAAAATCTGCTCTGCGAAGCGGATACGTACTTCCTCAATATATCGATTTACTACTACGATTCGTTTGGGAACCTCGAAGAAATCGGCGGTATCAACGACGGGAAATACGTTATAAGCAAATTGCCTCTGGACGTAAAAATGACCTCCTCCAACGGAGAGTACAACGGCTCGCAGACGACGGGCTCCCTGACGGTGACGGTCAACGGTATCGCATTGCTTGACGATACGCAAAGCAGAGCCGTGCAGTTTGCGTTCAGCGGCGAGTATAAGGACAGCAACGGTACGACAAAGACTATCAGAAACGACAACGTGAATATGAGCACGCTCATAAACAGCGCCAAGAAGTCTTGGACGTACGCCGAAAGAGCGGAAGCGCAGGCACTCCTGCCGCTGGGCACCTCCAAGCTGTATCTGTCGAGCATAAACGTAACCAAATCCAAGGACGTCACGGACGTGAATTATATCCGCGACGACCGCTACTTCGAGGAAGCCAAGGATTATTGCGTGACGCTGACCTTCAAATTTACGGAGCGTATAGTAGACGGCAAGCTCAAAGTTCAGCTGTATACTACGGGCAGGTCGGCAAACTACAAGGCGGACGACGTAGAGACCGCGTTTGCCGTCACTCCAAAGAAGATTACCGTAAGCATAACGGGCGCGACTACGGGGCACTATAACGGAAGCGCGTACAAGACCTCGTTTGCGTTCGAGGGCTGGGCTCCCGAGCACGACGGCGCCGCTACGCAGTACGTAAACGATTTCACGCCGTACGTTATGTTTATTCCGCGCGTAAAGAAGGTCACCGGCACTCCGATAGGAGGTGAGACTAACGTCTGGGATCTGGCGACAAACCGTACATTCGACCTCACGCAGGGCTCTGTCACGTACAACACGTTGGTCTGGGTGCCAAATATAAATTCCATAAATGCGGAGGGCATAAAGTTCGAGGGAAGCTATCAGATAGGATTTGGCACTCAGAACCTTTATGACGGACACCCCTCTACCTCCGACGGAAACTATTATCTTGAAATAACGGACAATCCGCTTGAATATTTCTCCGTCAAGGAGAACACGCTTACGGTCTCTTGGGGCAATAATAGCGGCACCTACAACGCTCAGAAGCATACGTTTGTCGCGACTCTGACCGCCGACGCGGCGTTTGCGAGCGCCGACCTGCTTGCGAGCGAGGTGGCGACGCTGTTCCCGAGCGATTACAACAAGTTCGAGTACGAGGTGCAGCCGGAAAGCAACACGGCGGCAAAGATTTTCTTTAAGATAGGTCCGAACGCGGGCACGTACGCGGTCAATCTGCCTTACCGTAAGCAGGAGGACAGCGAGCCGAACACCGAAAACTGTTCTATAAACGACAAGGCGGGCAGCTTCACAATAGATAAACTCGCGTTGACGGTAGGGCTTTCGGGCAACGTTGTCGAGCTGTACAACGGCGGATATCACACTGCGGAAAAGATCGTCGCCGAATCACCCGACGTCAACGCAAATCCGACATGGGTTTACGACTCGTCAAACGGAATGTATACGCTCACCATGTTCGCAGGCGCAAGCATTGCAAACACGACAGCCGACAATCAAGTGGCTATAACGCTTTCGTACAACGACGACGTGGCGGCTGTAAACGTGGGAAGCTACGTTGCCACCCTCAAGGACGAGAACGTCGTTCCCGTAGGCGCGAACAACTTCACGGTTAGCGCGAGCGGAAGCGGCTCGATTGTGATAAATCCCGCCGTCGTAACGTTCACTTGGGGAACAAAAACGACGTTCACGTACAACAGAAACGCGCAGGGAAGAGCCCTGACCGCGGCGCTGACAACGGCTGGCGACGGCTTGGCGTTTACGTCGTCGGCATATACGCCGTCGGTGTCGGGAGCTACGCTGCACGCTTCGTTTACAAACGCAATAGGAAATAAGGAGAGCCTTAGAGTCCCCGTCGGCGGAGTCGCGGCTTCGATAGACGCGGGAACGTACGAAGCGCTCGTCAGCCAGAATACGATAACCCTAAGCGGCGTAAACGCGGCGGGTACGGCGCAAAAGAGCAACTATACCTTCAAGTTTGCGGACGGGCAGTCGGAAAGAGGCTCGTATACAATCGACCCGCTCGTAATTTCGTCGGTATCGGTGACGGGTAATACGACTACGAAGGTGTATGACGCTACGACGGAAGTCCCCGCAGGCAACGTGGGAACGCCCGTATTCGGAGGCTTGGGCGCGGTTTTGCCGCCTACGAGCTATTCGGTGAACGCGCTTTACGACAGCTCTCAGGTAGGAAGCAGATATATCACATACACGTTTACGCTTACCGGCACTGACGCGAAGAATTTCAGACTGGGCAACAAGAACTCTCTTACCTATATACGTCAGATAAGCGGCGCGATTACGGCGCGTCAGATCGAGGTTGCTCTCGATATGCTGCGCAACGGACGCGCGACGAGAGTTTACAACGGCGGCAACGCGTATGGCGGTGCTGGCGCGTCCAACACTATGGGCAGCGTAAGGGCGATAAGCGCCATTCACCGTTCGGGCGAGGGCTTCGTCGTGACGGGCTTTGCGGAAAGAGAGTCGAGCGGAGCGGTTATCATATCCGCAGCGTATGCGGAAGCGTCGAGCGGCAGGACGGCGTTCGACGGATACGTAAACAACGTAAACGGAACGGGTGCAAATCTGTTTGTAGGACCTGAAAAGCACGGAGAGAGCGGCTACTTCTACAAAAATCTTCTGTTTACGATGAGCGGCGCGTCTGCGGCGAATTACACGTTTACCGTCAAATTAGGCACCGTTAACGCGGGCGATAAGACGGGTTCGAGCGGACTTAACGGAATGGTAACCGTAAAAGACGGCTCCAACGGCGGCGCCTCCGGACTTGTCATTGAGATTACGGCAAACGTATTTAAGGCGGCGTATACGAACACCGCTCAGAGCTATGCCAACGCCGACAACTCCTACAATACCGATTGGCTGGAAATAGGCGGCTCGGTGGACGCGGTCGGCGGCGACAGCCTCACTCTGGTTGTGGTAAACAACTGGATGTACGAGGGCAATAACGACCGCAATCCCAAGAAGGTGTACAAGTCGTATACCGTCATCCGCGGCTCTGAAAACAGCAAGATACTTTCCGCAAGGGTGGATTCGCAGGACGGCGTGCACGTCAACTACAAGCTCAGCAACCAGCCCGTGCTGACGATAGGTTATTTCGTAGACAAGGAAGAATTCGAGATAGGCTCGCTTGCAAGCCTTATGATAGCCACCTATTACTATTCGGTGAGCAAGAGCGGCTCTGACGAGTTCGGCGAAATCATCTCGCAGGCGGTGTGGCACGTGGTTGCGACCGCGGAGGAATATAACAGCGGCGAGTGCAACAAGGAGGTTGTCGACGACAACGGCAATTCGATAACGTTTACGGATTGGAACGAGTACTTCGCGTATCTGGCAAGCGAGGAGGGAGGAAGTCACTATATATTCCTCAATACCAACGAGCAGGAGAGCGGATGGGGCTATTACGACGTGGACGAAAACAGCAAGCCGCAGTTCTACGACAAGTTTAAGCAGATAGCCAATATATCGGGCGTAATGACCGCGCAGGATATAGCGATACTCGACGGTATGTTCAGAAAGACCGCGATAGACGGCGACGGCAATATCGTGGAAGAGAAGAGCTACGACTGGGGCGTAGGCGCGCAGTATCTGACCAACTTCGTCAAGTCGGGCGAGGGCAGCGTAATCACGGCGATGGGCGCAATCTTTACGGGCGCGTTCGGCGGTGCGTACGACGGCAACGGATACACCGTTGACAAGTTCAACATAGTCGGAGTCGCAGGTTCTTCGGACGGATATTACGGTATGTTCGAGCGTTTGGGCGGCGAGGATAGCGTGGGCGAAGTGCACAACGTGCATCTGAGAAACGTAAATATTCTCGTAAGCGGCGGCGCGGGCACGGTCTACGTCGGCGCAATCGCGGGCGACAGCAGTCAGGCGGAAATGCACAACGTGAGCGTGCACGGCTCAATAAGCGTGAGTACGGCGGGTGCGGCGTATGCGGGCGGTCTGCTGGGAAAGACTGCGGGCGAGGTCAACGGCGCAATCGTAATCGGGACTTTGAACGTAAAAGCCGCGACGGCGTATTCGGGCGGCGCAGTCGGAGCGTGCGCGGGTATTTCAAACGCGGTTTCGATGATGCAGATGAACGTGACAAGCGCAAATGCGACGGCAGGCGCAATCGCGGGGACGGGAACCGTCGGCGACGGCAACGTATTTATGAAAAACTCCGTCTGGGTGAACAAGAGCGCGATAAGCGGCGGATTGGCTTACACCGAGCTTATGACGGGTTCGGTAGGCGGCTACGGAGCGACAAATAAATATTATTATATAGACGGAGAGGCAGAGCCCGCAAAGGGAATTTACGACGTGCTTTCCGACACCAAGCTAACCGCGCTTGACGGCGAGGAGGAGAGCAGAAGCAACGCGCACGAGAGTATGAGACTGGTTGACATCGTGGATATATACGTTTTGCTGTACTCCAAGGTCAAGTCGACGACTTCGGTTGAAGGTAAATCCGTCGACGTGTACGGAATAACGTCAACGAGTCCTCTCGTAGGCAACAGACACGGCACGGATAAGGCGGGCGACGCTATCGTCATCGGAAACAGTCAGGGAGTCGCATTGCTGCGCGAACTGCGCTTTGCGACGTTTACGCTGACAAGAGACGTCTATATGTCCGCAGGATATAAGGTTATTACGGCAAGCGGCGCGTTTTACGGGAAAATACTGGCCAACGGATACTTCGTATACGTGCCCAAGCAGAACAACGTAAAGATGTTCGAGACTGAAATCGCGCAGGACAGCGGGTCGACGCCTTCTGCGATAATAAAGCAACAATAACGGTTTAGATAGCCGAAAAGAATAGGCGGATTAAATTCGCTTGACGGGTGAAAATGGCAAGAGCAGTCATAAGCAAAAAAATAAAAATGCTTTTGAGCATCGCGATACCGATGCTGGTTGTCGTTGTCACGACTATTATGGTGAGCACGTCTTTCGCTTGGTTTACGCAGGTCAACGAAGCCACCGTACAGACCATCCATATGACGTCTCAGGAGGCGTTTATACTTTCGTTTACCTCATCCGGCGATTCAAACGAGCGCAACGTCAATTACAAGGGGCAAACCGCCATTCTGCCTACGGGCGGGGTCGGCAGACTGGCAACCGAATATAACGGCAGGAAAAGCGGTCTGAGCGGCAGTAATCTGGAACAGTATCTTCTGGATTCTCCCTACTATTTCATCACGACTATCGCTTTGGATACCGACAGTACGTCGGTGGATATGAATATGGTTCTCGATTACGCCAAAATCACGGGCAGCTCGGGCAACGATATCAACGTATACGACGGAGAAGCGGACGCAGCAGACATTCCGTACGTGTTCACTTGGTTTTTCAAGGAGAAGCCCGCAGGGGATACCGTGAATAATTTCGTGTATAAGACCGCGGGCGACGATGAATCGAGAATTATGGCAAGCTATTCCCCGCAGGCGGGCGATATATGGTATACTCCTTACGGGAAGCTCTCCTTCGACGCCAATAAGCTGGCGGTAGCGGTGAACGACGTAACTGTGGGAGGAGATTATTCCATACTTGCGGACGGCGCAATGAAGGACGTGACTCTGACGGCGGATAACAGGCAGTTCGATTTCTATATAGTTTTCGCTCCGCAGAAGCTGTTCTGGTCTCAGTTCTTCGCGGCGGACAGAGATAAATCGCTCGACGAGATTTATACTACCGAAGCGGAACGCAAAAAGATCTTCGGCGAAACGAGTCAAAATCAGATGTACTATTCCAACATGACGTATTTCGGAGCAAAATTCGAGTTCGGAGCATTGATTAGCGTGACGGCTATTCACGAAGAATCGTCAAATCAACCGTAATCGAATGGGACGGACTGCGATAGAGAGGATATATGGGTAAAACCAAGCGCACACTTATATTTTCATCGGTGGTGATGGCATTGACGTTGGTCGTTGCCATTGTCGGCGTGTCCGCGGCTTGGTTCGGAGATATGAAGCAGGCTCAGCAGGGCGGCTTTATCATAGAGTCTGACACCTTGCAGGACGTGGCGATGATCGATATAAACTCCTCGCAGGGTATGACGGGTGAGAAGTTCTATCCGGCGGTAGCCGAAAAAGGTTATTTCCTGCGTACGGGCGCGGAGTATCCCGTAGGCTCGCAGCTCAAATACGGACCGCTTCCGCAGGGAGTTGAAAAGGCTGCACAGGCGGCTACGATTTTTCTGCCTATCGTGTTTATAGGAACGGCGGACGACGGCTATGAAAAAGAGAACAGAAAATCTCTCGATTTGAAACTTCAATCCGCAAATATAGGTCTTATGACCGTCACAGACGGCGCCGAACAGATTATTTACAGACGTACCGCCGCGGCTTCGTCGGTGGACGGGGAAAAGCAGGACGCGTATGCGGGGACTTGGTCCGCTTCGGGTCGGCAGACAATAGTATTCGACGGAATAGGAAACGGAAATATAGGCGGCAATGCGTTTTCATATGCGGTGAGCGCCGAGACGGAGACTTTCGGACAATGCTCGTTTGCCGCAAGCGGCAAAAACTTTACGGCAAATCTTAAAGACTTCAAGCCCGATTTCAACGTCGAGATGTGTATAGTAGACGGCTCTTCCGCGGACGAAGGCTTTACGGACGAAACGCCCGTTATGCCCACGCCGCCCTCGTACACGGCGGGAACGCTCGGCAGCGGCATTTTCTATGACAATTATGCGGACGACCTGTATATGCTCGTTCAGCCGGGCATAACGTACTACGTCAGAGTCACGATATATTTCAATAAAGTTGACGAGGATATGCGTATTCTGGATTTGCTGAACGCAACCGTAAGATTCAATTTCAAGCTGAATATCATCGACGACGCGGCGTTTATCCGCGAGGGAAAATACAAAGGAGGTCAGACGGCGTGACAAGACGGCTGAGACTTGCAATGCTTATAATAAGCGCGGCGATAGTCGCAGTACTCGCGTTGGGCGTGGGGTTTACCGCCGCCATCTGGACGTCGAGCGGAAGCGGTTCGGGCGAAAATACGGTCGCTCCCTCGGTAGACAGTCCGTTTGACTGGAATCCGTGGGCGAAGTATTTCGTAGACGGCGCGGTGTTGGATACGACGAATATGACCGCAAAGATAACCTCGTTTCATCAGGTTGCTGACGGGAGTACGGGCGACGGCGGTTACGTCTATAATTCGGAAATAGTGATTATCCCCAGCGATATAGTCGTCGGGACTGCGTCGTACAGGGTTACGGAGATTGCAAATCAGATATTTTCCGACGATACGCTTCGTGGAATGCCTACCGTCCTCTATATATCGCCTACGATAGAGCGTATCGATATGCTGGCGTTTTCAAATCTTCCTAACCTGACCACCGTAGTATTCGGAGTCGACGTGGACGGCAACGGAGCGGAGTGTACCGTCGGCGATTTCGCGTTTATGATGTGCGGCAGCTTAGTGAAGGTGGTCACCAACGGAAGGGTGATAAAAGACTCCCAAGGAAATGCAGTATCCGAAGCAAGCGCCGTATTTATGGGCTGCAGCGATACGCTTACGGTCGTTGCCGCGTAGGAACAATATACTCGTTAAGTTGAAACGCAATAAATAATTTGCGTCAAATTTGACTGAGCGTTTGACACATAGCAAAAGACTTGTTATACTGTTAAAGCATCAAATCGGTATGCGTATGGAAGCGTATCGAAGTGGTCATAACGAGGCGGTCTTGAAAACCGTTTGGGTGCAAGCCCACAGGGGTTCGAATCCCTTCGCTTCCGCCATTGCTACTATGGCTCAGCAGGTAGAGCACATCCTTGGTAAGGATGAGGTCACCGGTTCAAATCCGGTTAGTAGCTCCAACGAGAAAATGCGTGCTGTATGGCACGCGTTTTCTTTTGAAAACGCTTTGCCTCTCAGCTGCATTTTCTCGTTTCTAACGCGCAAACAAATATCTGCTATCAATTTATATAGTCGTTGTAAACTCCCACGCTGTTTCGCAAATTTGTTTGCTTGTTTTGCACGCTTTGCGTGCAATTCTGTTAAAATTGCTATATTTCACATAATTTCTTTGTTTATACAAATATCAGATTGTGCGGTGTCACTCGTCCTTACCAATCACTCCGCAAGTGTTCATATTGCGTGGTGGAATATCGGGGTCCCCACAATTTGACAAATTGTGGGGTGAGAAGATGAGCTCCCCGTTTCAAATCAGATTTAATTGTATGAAAGATAGCTTATATCCACGTTGATTTTATTTTGTCGCTGTGTTATTATTCGATTGAGGCGATTATGAGTAATGCTGTAAATATTTATTATAAAGGTACAGACGGAAATGCAAGAAAATTTGCGGAAGAGATGACGGCAAAAGGTATTGTTGACGCTGTTCGCAGAGAAGAGGGAAATGAAAAATATGAGTACTATTTCCCTTTGAACGATGATGAGACAGTGTTACTGATTGACCGATGGACAAGTCAATCTGCTTTGGATTTTCATCATAAATCCGAAATGATGAAGCAAATTGCAGAATTGCGCAAAAAATACGCTTTACGAATGTCTGTGGAACGTTTTGTCTCCGAAGACTAAACAATCTGATAATAAGCTACCTCTATTTGGATTTTTAACGCACGTGTTATATTCGTATATTGTTAAGCCGTCCTACGGATTGTATTACAAACGGCTGCATTTTTTGGTATTGTTATAAAAGGAGGAAGTAATGAAAAACTTTTGGAATTTTATAATGTATTTCACCAATATGAGCGTTCGGTACGATAGGATTGTTTCCGACCCGAATAGGAGAGAAAAATCAGTTTGGTTCGGAGTGCAATCACTGGTTGCTTCACTGTTCGGCGCGGCGGTGATTATACTTTGCGCATTCGGTATTTCCGCGCTGATGAAAGAGGATAATATCGTAACGCTCGTATTTATAATACTTTTGGTCGTAATTATGCTGGTGGCTATTTTGGAGTGTAGGGTGAGAGGTCTGATTTCGATGATGTATCAGTTGCGCGTAAACAAGAAGCCTGTCGGTTGGATAGCTCTTGCAATATGGATTGTCGCTCTTGTTTTGGAAATAGTGATAAGCGCGCTTATGATAGGGAAGGTGTTCTGATAAGTTTGGTCGGAAATATAAAAACGGCGTCGGCGGATTTGCGACGTCGTTTTTATTAATTATAGTAAGATTTCGGAATTTATCTCGGCGCAATTATGCATGTGCGTTTTTTTTGATATTTACTAAGCGCGTTTAATATGTTATAATAATTTATCCGATAAAGAACGGGGGAAATTATGGATTCTGATTCCGAAATTATTTACAACGAAAATTCCGACGTACAGAAAAGTTGTACGGAAGCATCAGAGAAGCAAGGCGTGCTTTACGAGATGAAGAGAAAGCACGACGAGAGGTCTGCCGAAAAGAAGCGCCGCAGTAGACTTGCCAAGCGTATAGCGTTGCCTATCGTATGCGCGCTGCTGTTTGTGTTTGTGCTGAATATGCTTATTCTTCCGCTGACGGGCTCATGCCAACGCGTAGAACGCGTAATAGGCTATACTGGCGACAACCAGTATCTTACGGCGTTCGGAAAAGGGACGTTGCTGTCAGCTCACCGTGCGGGAGGCGATTTGGCGCCCGAGGAAACCAAAGCGGCTTTCGAGCTTTGTATGGCTACGGCAAACGTGGATATAGTCGAATTCGATTTGCATCTGACAAAGGACGGTCATCTTGTGCTTATGCACGACCATGAGGTCGACCGCACTTCGGACGGTCCGATAGTCTTCGGCAAGAAGGGCGTGAAAGTGCAGGACAAAACCTTGGACGAGCTCAGACAGCTCAATTTCGGATACAATTTTCAGGACCCCGTTACTGGAGAGTACGTATATCGCAAGGAGGGCGCAAACCTCGATAAGGTGAGAATTCTGACCCTCGAAGAAATCCTGAACTATCTCGAAGCCGAACGCTCGGACGGAAGCCTCAACTATATAATCGAGATAAAAGATAAGGGCAGCGTGGGCAAACGCGCTATGGATAAGCTGTATGCCGCTCTGACCGATGAAAACCACTATATATTGGACAGAACCATTGTCGGCACTTTCAACGGGGATATTTCAAAATATATAGACGACACCTACAAACAGTTTGGGGTAAAAAGGTCCGCGGGAATACTCGAGGTGCTCAACTTCTATTTCGCGTTTTTATGGGGAGTCAGACAAAGCCCCGATAAGCTCGAATACGACGTTTTGCAGATACCTATGGGGCTTGACGGTTTTTATGACTTTTCCACAAAGGCGTTTATAGACTATGCGCACAGTCACGGTATTGCCGTGCAATATTGGACGATAAACGACCCCGAGGATATGGCGAAGCTGCAACAAAACGGCGCGGACGCGATTATGACGGACAATCCCGAGCTTGCTTACAGCGTATTGAGAGGTTAGTACGCAAAAGGCGGCGAAATCCCGTATACGCTACGTTTTGTATAAACAGGAATACGGGAATAGAAATATTAAGGATTTTAATTATATTTCTTGGTTGTAAAATAAAAAGCGTTCTAAAACAGAGCGCTTTTTATAATACTTCACAAATTTCAGCTTATCCCTGCTAGCTTAGCAATATGAATAGGTAAACCGTATAGCCAACCTCTAAGCCATAAACTTCGACGTCTTCGGATATACTGCGTATTATGTCGTAAGGCAAATCTGAATTTGCGTAGGCATAGGCGATTTGATTGATTATGTCTGTCTTACTGCCGCAGTAATCCGACGAGACGAGAAATTCCACGGTGACGGTTTCGGTCCGTCCCTCGCACGAGCCTTTTATATATGCGAACATTTCCGTCAATTCTGCGGCGTCGGAGATAACGTAGTCCGTAGCTATGCCGACTTCGTCTCCGAAATATATAAGCGAGTAGGGATTGACGGCGGTAACCGCGTCGCAGCCCGCGCCCGTATAATTCAATGCCGTCTTTCCGCGCCGGATTTTTTCTTCATCGGTAAACAGGAAGTCCGAAACGGAAAGCATTTCTTTTATGCCGCTTACGCCAAGATCGAGACGTCTGCTTCCCCAAGTTGCGTCCGAGCAATACCATTCCTTTTCGCCGTCTCCGTCTATATCAATCAGAACCTTGTTCCAAGCGTGGTCGATGCCTGTAACTCTTATGCACTTGATGCCCTCGATTCCCGCAAGCACGCAGTACGCCTTTGAAATGCCGTCGCAGACCGCTATTCTGTACTCGAACACGCCTTCGAGATAGTACGAGGAGCACTGTCTCCATAACACTGCCGTGTTGTTCACAACGCCGTAGTCGTACTGCACTTCTTCGACGAGCCACATATATATCGCTCTTATCTTTTCGAGGTCTGTCATCTCGTCGTTGACGATTTGTCTAAGCACGGTTTTTGCGCTTTCGAGCATATTCTCTGCGGCTGAATCTGCTGCTACGATAGGACGGTAGCCGTGCTCGAATGCGTAAAACAGCTGGTCGGATGTGGATGCCTCCATCTCGTATCTGCGGCGTTTATATGCGAAATCGTCAAAATCGTTTGCGCGAGGCGTGGTATTATCAAACTGATAGGAGTCCAACTGCATATATATCTCATTTTGATATTCTCCCGAATAAGGCGTTACAGTCGCAACCTTGTCAAACGAGTATTCGTTGTCGTCGGCTTTATAGGATATAAACATACTTGCTATTCGGCTATTATCCGAATAACTGCCTATTGTGTATCCCCAGTTTGTAGATGTGCGCGCGCTTTGCAGAGAATCGGATAGGAATTTCTCGTAATTGGACGTATCGAGATTGACGTAGGTCAGCTTGAAATGCTTCTGATCTGTGACGTGGTAAACGGTGATATAATCAAAAAAGCAGCAAAGCTCGAAGATATCGTCGATTTCGATTACGTCGTTTTGCGAATTGCCTTTGTTTTCAAAGTCGTCTATATAGTCTAAAAGCATATCGCGCTCGCAATATACGCAGGTATACGCCTCGTACTCGTGCGCGCTGAAATCGCTGGTTTCGTCTACTATCCTATAAGTATAATCGCAGCCCGAGCATTCATAGAGTGTGTAAGAGTGCTCATAGCAAATCGCCTGAACAAATTTGGATGATAAATTATGCTCGGCTTGCAGCAGCTTTGCGCCGCACCCGAACTTACACTCCGACCAGTGTCCGACGTTATCGAAGACGAAGCGCTCCGAAGCTATATGGTTGACCTTGGGGATTGTCTCCTGATAGCTATTCGTACAATTTCGGCATGTGTATTGTTTTATGCCGTCGGCGGAGCAGGTAGGGCTGATAAGTATGTTCTGATTGTATTCGTGCTCGGCAAAATCCGTTTCGGACGTATAAAAATCCCCGCATTTAGAGCAGCTATGCTTCTCGGAGCCTTTTACGGTACAGGTAGCGGGGCGCAGCGGTTCCACGGCGTCGTAGTCATGGGCTTCGGTGCCTATCTCAGTGCCGCACCCGAATTTGCACATAATTTTATGTGCATTGCCGTCGGGCGTATATACTCCCGCCTTATGTTCCGATTTCGGAGTATTTTGCGTATAATTGTCACCGCAAACAGAGCAGGTGTATTTCGCCTTTCCCTGACGAGTGCAGGTTGCCTCTGTCTCGGTATGAGCGGTATATGAGTGTTCCACGAAATCCTCGTCGGGTACGTCGTAGTATTCGCCGTTGGGGAGAAGATAGCGGGTGTAGCCTTTATTCCTGCAATCGCCCGCAAAATGAGTGCCCGTTGTATATTTCTGGTCCCCGTTGCACGCCGTGAATATGCATATGCAACATATCACGGCGAGTATAACGGCGAGAATAGAAATGGATTTTTTCATAGACATTCCGTCCGCGTATCACTCGGTTACGCTTTGATTTCTGTATTTTTTGCGGAAGCCGCGCAGGAATTTGCGCAAGCCCCCCTTGCGTCCGTTGACCATATCCACAAGCCCGTATAGGGACATTTCAGGGACGAGTCCGCCCGTCATCGCCGTAGCGGCGCGCAGAGGCATATCCTTGACGGATTCGGTGATCATTTCGGGGTTCTCTGCGGATTTTGCGATTATCTTTGCTCCGAACATAGCCATTCTGTATATAAACCTTCCCCACGGCGAAACTGCGCACTGACCGACGCTGTTGCACGCCGTAAGCTCGCCTTTTTTGAACTCGGAATTGTCGGGCATTTTATCTCCGTAAACCGCTTCAAACTGCGCCTTGGGAATTTCCTTTTCGTTGCCGCCTATATTATAGTAGTACGGCGCGGTCTTACGGTAGTCGGGTACGGGAGCGTCGGGATTTGCGGAAATTACGTTCACGCGGTCTTTAAGGCGGATATCGCGGGAGGAAGCTCCCACGAGAATGTCGAAATCGCCGCTTTCGATATGCCAATCGTTGATATTTACGTTATAGTACGCAAACGCGCGACTGTTCAGAGTAAGTTCGATTTTCTTTTCCTCTCCCGCTTCTAGGTAGACCTTTTTGAAGCCTTTAAGCTCCTTGACGGGACGGTATATAGTGCTTTCAACGTCAGAAACGTAAAGCTGCGCTATTTCCGCACCTGCGACCTTGCCCGTATTTCTTACGTTGAAGGAGACTGTCAGTTCCTCGTCCTCGTTGATTTCGGATGCGGAGAGTTTGAGATTGGAGTATTCAAACTGCGTATAGCTGAGCCCGTATCCGAAGGGATAGCGCACGTCTTTGTTCGCTTTGTCGAAGTAGCGGTAGCCTACGTAGACGCTCTCGCGGTATTCGCAGGTGCGCGGTCCCATCGGGAAGTATTTGGACACGATATTGTCGCTGTTACGATAGGGGAAAGTTTCTGCCAGCTTGCCCGACGGATTGACGTCGCCGAAGAGTACGTCATATGCCGCTTCGCCCGTAGCCTGACCGCCGATATAAAGGTTTAGAATGCCGTTTACATCCTTTTCCCAATCCTGCAATTTGACGGGCGCGCCGCAGGAGAGCACTACAATGACGTTCTTATTGACTTTGAGCAGCTCCTCGACGAGTATATTGTGCGCGGCGGGCATATCGAGATGGGAGCGGTCGTAGCCCTCAGATTCAAATGCGTCTGTAAGTCCGATGAAAACGACGACAGCGTCCTTGCCCTTGGCGGTTTTAACCGCTTTTTTGATAAGTCCGCTCTTATACCCGTCGCCTTTGAGGCTGTATCCGTCGGCGTACTCGTATTTCTGACCCGCGCCGTCGAGCGCGTCTGTAAACGAAACGATTTTCGTTGCGTTGATATGACTCGAACCCGCGCCCTGATAGCGCGCGACCTTTGCAAGCTGTCCTATGACGGCGATATTCTGACCCTTTTTTAGCGGAAGCGCGTGCCCGACGTTTTTGAGCAGTACGGCGCTGTTCGCGGCGGCTTTGCGGGCGACCTTGTGATTCTTTTCAAGGTCCGCCTTATAATTTTCTACGATATGGGCGTTTCTCTCGCAGGCGAATTTAATTACGCGAAGAGCGACCTTATCGAGGTCTTCTTCCGAGAGCCTGCCGTCCTTTACCGCCTCTACAAGATGCCTGTCGTTTATGCCCTTGTTGCCGGGCATTTCGAGGTCCAGTCCCGCCTTTACGCCGTCGATGCGGTTATTCACCGCGCCCCAGTCGCTTACGACGATACCTTCATATCCCCACTCGTCGCGCAGCACGTCGGTGAGCATACGCTTGTTTTCGCTCAGATAAGTCCCGTTGAGGCGGTTGTAGGAGCACATCACCGTTGCGGGCTGTTCCGTCTTTACGATATGTTCGAAGGCGGGCATATAAATTTCGCGCAACGCGCGCTCGTCCACTACGGAGCTTACCGTCATTCTTATATGCTCCTCGTTGTTTGCAAGGAAGTGTTTGAGCGACGTGCCGACGTTCTCCTTTTCTAGCCCGTGCACCCAACCCGCGCCCATACGTCCTGCGAGATAGGGATCCTCGGAATAGTATTCGAAGTTTCTGCCGCAAAGAGGACTGCGCTTTATGTTTACGCCGGGGCCGAGCACGGTGCTGACTTTTAGAGCTTTCGCCTCCTCGGCAATCGCCTGTCCTACCTCTTCGCAGAGCTCGGGATCCCAGCTGCAAGCGAGGGTCGCAGCTCCGGGGAAGCAGGTGGACGGCTCGGACTCGCCCATAACGTTGGTGCCGTTTTCCTTGACCTTTTCCTTACGCAGTCCGCTCGGACCGTCTGATACCCAGACCGACGGAATTTCCGCGCGTTCGATTTTTTGCGTAAGCCAGTTTGTCATTCCCGAGCAAAGGGAAGCCTTTTCCTCAAGCGTAAGCGATTCGAGAATAGCCTCGTAATTCAGTTGTGTCATAATTTCCTCCGACGGCTTTTCGCCGTTTTATATTTTTATTTGTTTTGCGCAGTTTGCGCAAGCTAAATGATTTATGTTTTAGTTTTCTTTTATATCCGCTTTCAGCTTTGCTCTGTCGCGGGCGGAAAGTGGGATTTCATTTTTATTGTAGGTTTGGAGCACGTTCATTCTGTCCTGCTCGTCAAGATGTCTTATGACCTTGCAGGGTACGCCTCCTGCGAGGCAGCCCGCGGGGATATCCTTTGTGACTACGCTTCCCGCGCATATCACAGAGTTTTCGCCGATTGTGACGCCTCCGCAAATCGTTACGTTCGAGGCGACCCAGACGCTGTCTTCTATCGTAACGGGCTTTGCGTATTCGAGGTCGTGATAGCCGTCGGGATATTGTTGAATAATGCGTTCGTCGGCGAGCAGGGGATGGACGGGCGTGGCTATCGTTACTCTCGGACCGAACATAACGCCGTTTCCGATTTTTATAGGCGCTACGTCCATAAATATGCAATCGAAATTGACAAAGAGGTCGTCTCCGAAGGAAATATTAAATCCGTACTCGCAACGGAAGCTCTGCATAAAGAAGAAATTTTTGCCGTGATTGGGTATCAGCTTTTTGATAAGCCGTTTTTGCCTAGGTACGTTCCAGACTCTAGCGCGGTTGAATTTGTCCGAAAGCATAAGCGCGCGGGCGTGTTTGAGAAAAACCTGTTTATCCGTACAGTTGTAGAGCCTTGCTCCCTTCATACGTTCTAGGTCTGTTGATTTTTTTTCGATATCTTCCATATTCTCCTCAAATCGGTGCGGTAAATAATCGGCTCGCGGCGCGATTCCAAATATATTTTATAATAATATATAGATATTTGCAATGCCTCTTTTCAATTAAACGCGGCGAATTTTCACACATGAAAAATATTCCAATAATTTTTAATGTTTGTCTGCATACAATATTGACGAGGTGTGTATGTGGTCAAACGTTATCAGTGTAGATAAGGTGTATGAGAGGGAGATAAACTATATTATCGGCAGATTGCAAAGTACCAAAGATTTGTCATATGCGATAGAGGAATCCGACAACAGAATCTGGATATATCTAGCGGGACTTTGCGACAAACAGGACGAAATAGAAGAGAGCCTGCAACGTATATTCGACGTTGTGTATCTGTCATTTATAAAGCTGCGTTTTTTTCTCGAAAAGCTCAGGATACGCCGTCTGTCGCATGCAAAATGCGCATTGATTTGTTCCATAGTACACTTCGACAGAGAATTTGAGAGCAGCGTAGTGGCAAAGGTGCTTTCGGGCGCTCTGGAATACAACGTGGACGGATTGTTGAATTTCAGACTGCGCGCGCTTACCGACGGATGGCAGGAGCTTGCGGACCTTGCCAACAGATTGCTTGAGGGGTGCAGCAGGGAATCGGATATTTACGATATCGCGACGTTTATTACGGGCAGCGAGGGCAAGCTAAATCAGTTGGTTTTAAGCAAGCACAATATCCGCAATCTTACTAGGCACACAAGTGTAGAGGTGGTCAATCTGTTTGACAGCGAGGAGTACAATCTCCTGAGCGCTATAATAAGGGAAAAGCCCTCGGAAATTCTTCTCGACGGATGCGAGCTTTCCGACCCTATGAACGCCACGCTCAAAAAAATCGTGAGGGTCATCGAAAAATAGAAGCACGTAAAGTGTTCTGGCTGACTTGTCGGATAATTGTTTAGAATTGATGAAAGGTATAAATCCGCTGTTCAATAGGGGATTTTTTCTATTAAGTTGATAAAAAAACTATGAAAAACAGTTTGATAATACACAATACGTGTACTAAAAATTTTCTATATAAAACACGTATCGTGCATTAATCTGCAAAGAATTTTCTGTTGTCTCCTATTTCGGCGTTTATTGCAGGTTTTTTTTGTGATCGACAAAACAAATATTTTGCCCACAGCCGTCTATATTCCTTGCCTGACGGCAAAAAATAGTGTAGAATAAAGTAATTAATTATTATACAATTCGTGCGCAACAAACAGCGGATAATTGCATTTAGGAGTATATAATGGCAAAGGGTCAACAATCAGTGACCGTCACTTTCCTCGGAGGAGTCGGGGAGATAGGCAAAAATATGACTGCGATAGAGTGCGGCGGCGATATGATTATCGTGGACTGCGGCGTCGCTTTCGCAAAAGAGGACAGCCCCGGAATAGACGCAATTATTCCGGACATCGCCTATATCAAACAAAATCTGAAAAAACTGCGCGGCATCGTCCTTACACACGGGCACGAGGACCATATCGGCGCGATTCCATATTATGCGGAGGTTCTGAAAAACGTGCCTATATACGGCACCGCGCTCACAATCGGGCTTTTGAAGCGTAAGCTGGAAAAGAATGCGAAAAAATGCAATCTCAACGTCGTCGCGACGGGAGATACGGTTTTGCTCGGCTCGATTAAAGTGGAATTTATAAAGGTTGTGCACTCCATGGCTGGGGCTTGCGCGCTTTCGATAACTACGCCTGTCGGCAACGTGTTCGTAACGGGCGACTTCAAGATGGACGATACGCCGATAGACGGCAAGAAGACGGACGTGCGTCGCATAGCTCAGATAGGAGCCAAAGGTGTGTTGCTTATGCTCGGCGAGTCTACCAACGTGGAAAGGAAGGGCAACTCCAATTCCGAAAAGGTCGTAGGCAAAAGCCTTGAAAATATATTTATGGACAACGTGAACAGACGTCTTGTCATCGCCTGCTTTGCTTCCTCCAATTATCGCGTACAGCAGGTGCTCACGCTTGCGCACAAGTATCACAGAAAGGTCGTGCTTGCGGGCAAGAGTATGAAGGC
Organism: uncultured Clostridia bacterium; assembly: GCA_947382865.1. Taxonomy (GTDB): domain Bacteria; phylum Bacillota; class Clostridia; order Christensenellales; family CAG-917; genus CAG-475. The sequence goes on along the minus strand of CANDBF010000009.1, from coordinate 6,364 downwards.
TATCGTGGAGGTCGCGTCCGAATGCGGCGAGCTGCACGTGCCCAAGGGCGTAATAGTGGACGGCGTGGGAAAGCTGTTGCCGCACGAGACTCTCATATTGGCTACGGGTTCGCAGGGGGAGCCGCTTTCCGCATTGAAGAAAATGTCCAAGGGCGAGTTCAACAAAATAAACTTAGGATCCGACGACGTGGTGGTGCTTAGCTCCACGCCTATCCCCGGCAACGAGAAGTCCGTATACGACGTTATAAACGATCTTTTCCGCAAGGGGGCGGACGTGATTTATGACAGCATGAACGATATTCACGTTTCGGGACACGCGTACGAAGAGGAGTTGAAGCTGATGCTTACGCTCGTGCATCCGCAGTATTTTATGCCCGTTCACGGCGAGTATCGGCATCAGTTTAAGCACGCGCAGCTTGCAAAATCGCTGGGAGTGCATTCCAAAAACATAGTTATCCCGAATATCGGCGAGAGCTACGGAGTGACGGCAAAGGGTATAAGAAAGCATTCCAACGTGCCGTCGGGGAATATTTACGTAGACGGCGTAATACTGGAAGACGGTCAGAGTCTCGTCAACGACAGGCGCAGCCTTGCGGAGTACGGGATGCTCATAGTGCTTGCAGCCGTCGACCTTGAAAGGGGCGTGGTAGTAGGCGACGTCGACATAGTTGCCAGAGGCTTCAACCTGACAGGCGAGGTCGAAAAATCCATCTGCGCTGCGGTTATAGAGGGCGTAAACGGTGCGGATTTGGACAAAGCCGACGTCAACGAGTACGCAAGAAACGTAAAGAAATGCGTACGCAAACTGTTCTATCGGGACAGGCAGTTCCCGATTATAATACCCGTTATAGTGAAAGATTGACGGGGGAGGGCTTATGGAGAAGAAACCCATTATCGTGATAATGACGTCGCGCGACGAGGCGGACGGAATATCGAAAAAGCTCGCGGAGGCAATCGAGCGCGTAGGCACTCACAACGTTGCGGTCATAAGCGACGAAAAGTACGGCGCGGTTGCGAAGCGTTCCGCTCTCGACAGACTTATGGACAGCGGAAGCGAGTATCAGTATTTGCTGGAACGCAAGGACAAAGCCGTTATGAAGGAGAGATTGAAGCCGCGCAAGTTCTCCAAGCGCGTAAACCGTATAAAGAACATGATAAAGCGGTTTCACCCCGAGTATATTCTGTGCCTTACGCCGTACGCGCACCATTGCGCTGTGGACGCCAAGCGCAGGGTGAAATTCGATACGCAGATTATATATTTGCTGTCCACCTTTACCATGCCCAAGCGCGGACTCGACGAGAGCACAAGCGTGTATATCGTTGCAAACGCGGACGTAAAAGCGGAGCTTGTGCGCACGGGTATACGCTCAAAAAACATAATGACTATGGGCTTGCCCTATGAGATTCAGAAAAAAACTCCAGAGGAGATTGCGTACAGCAAGCAGGAGCTGGGGCTTCCTCGCTCCAAAAGCGTTTACGTGAATATCAAAAACGAAAAAACGCTGTCGGGCGTATTCGATTTATTGCTTGACCAAGGCGATATAGCAAGCCTCGTCGTATTCTGCGAAAACGCCAAGGCGAGACAGCAGCTTAGCTCCACTGCGGTGCAGGTGCCGGGCGTAACCGTCATTTTCGTGCAGTCGGCGGACAAGGTGGACGAATATCTGTCCGTTTGCGATTTGGCGATAACGGATTACGAGGTCGCGCTGATTTACAAGTGCTTCAAGCTGGGGATCCCCTCAATCGTATACTCCAAGGACGAGCATGCGGCGAACGACATCAACTATCTCGTCAGTCACGACCTGTGCCTGAGAGCGAAAGAGGATATCGAGATTATCGCGCTGGAATACAAGCTGTTGCAGACGGAGCTTGCCGAGGAGATAGGGAACAACGCCTACAAATGGGCGGAGATGAGTACGCTTGAAAATATCGCGAGCTTTCTGGCTTCCTACATCGCGGTCTGAGAGGGATTATGCCGAAGATAACGGGACTATCTGGAGTTGCAAGGAGAATGGGATTTAAGCTCGGCGACGAGCTCGTGCGCATAGGCGGCTACGAGGTCGCCGACGAGCTGGACTATCTTTATTACGACAACGAGACCTCTTTCGAGGTCGAGGTTCTACGGCGAGGCAAGCCTAAGAGAATAAAGGTAAAAAAGAAGGTCGGTCAGCCTCTCGGCATAGAAGCGGATTGGGAGATGAAGCCCGCCGTTTGCAAAAACAAGTGCATATTCTGCTTTGTGGATCAGCTTCCCGAGGGCTTGCGCGATAGCCTCTACGTCAAGGACGACGACTATCGTTTCAGCTTTATAAGCGGAAGCTACGTCACTCTCACAAACGTGACGGAAGAGGATATTGAAAGGATAATCCGCCTGAAACTCAGCCCGATGTACATATCCGTACACGCCTTTGACGACGACGTGCGGCAGTTTATGCTCAAAAACCCCAACACCCGAAAGCTAAAAGACTATATGAGGAGGCTGGGCGAAAACGGCATAAAAATGCACACTCAGCTCGTGGTCGTGCCTGAGATAAACGACGGCAAGGTGTTGGAAGACAGCATAAGAGGACTCAAAGCAATGCAAGGCGTGCTAAGCGTCGCGGTCGTGCCCGTGGGTCTTACGGCGCATCGCGCGCGGCTTGCAAATTTGAAAGCCGTTGACGAAAGCAACGCAAGGGAAACAATTCGCATTGTAGAGAGGCTTCACGCCGAGCTTAACGGTTTTTGCTGGTGCAGCGACGAGTATTACGTAAAAGCAGGGAAGCCCGTCGGGGAAAGCGCATACTACGGCTCATTCGACCAAATAGAAAACGGAGTGGGAATGCTTGCGGATTTCAAAGAGAATTTCGAGTACTGTCTGGACGAAGCGAAGAGCGTATCCCTCGGCAAAACCGTCGGTTTTATAACGGGAGTGTCGTTTGCGCCCATACTCGAAGGATACGTTGCTAGGCTACGGGAAAAGCTGGGCATAAGCGGCAGGGTGTTCGGCGTACAGAACGACTTTTTCGGGCACAGCGTGACGGTGGCGGGGCTTGTGACCGCGACGGATATAATCGCGCAGACGGAGAGCGGAATGGACGCGTATGTCATCCCCGACAATATGCTGAGGGAATTTACGGATACTTTTCTTGACAGCAAGAGCGTAAAAGAGGTGGAAAAAGCTCTCGGCGCGCCGATAATCGTCGTGCCGCACGACGGAAGCGATATGCCGAGACTGATAACCGAGCATTTTGAAGGAATGCAATAGAACGCCCAAAACCGCAAATTGCGGGTATATGGCTTGACGGAGTGAATATGAAACCTTTGATAGCGGTCGTAGGCCGCCCCAACGTCGGCAAGTCGACGTTGTTCAACAGAATAGTAGGCAACAGGATTGCCATAGTGGAAGATACGCCCGGGGTCACGCGCGACCGTATTTATGCGGATTGCGAGTGGTGCGGGCGCGCATTTACGCTTATAGATACGGGGGGCTTGGAGCTCAAAAGCGACGACGAGATGTGGACACATATCCGTACGCAGGCGGAGATGGCGGTCGAGACTGCGGACGCTATACTTTACGTCGTCGACGGCAAGACGGGACTTACGACTGACGACAATCTCGTCTGCTCATATCTGAGGAAGTCCAATCTTCCCGTAGTGCTTGCCGTCAACAAAATCGACAACAACCTTATGGACAGCGTTTACGACTTTTACGCGCTTGGCTTCGGCGAGCCGTACGCGGTGAGCGCGGAGCAGGGCAAGGGCATAGGCGATTTGCTCGACGCGCTTATGGAGGTTATCCCCGTAAGCGTTGCGGAGTATGACGACGAGCGCATAAAGATAGCCATAGTCGGCAAGCCGAACGCGGGAAAGAGCTCCATAACAAACAGACTGCTCGGCTATGACCGCTGTATAGTCAGCGATATAGCGGGCACTACAAGGGACGCCATAGACACGGAACTTAACGTCGGCGACGACAAGTATCTCATCATAGATACCGCGGGTATGCGCAAGAAAAAGGCTGTCAGTCTCGATCTTGAAAGATATTCTGTCATGAGAGCTTTGCTTGCAATCAGACGCGCGGACGTTGTGCTTATCGTTTGCGACGCAAACGAGGGCTTTACGGAGCAGGACGTGAAAATCGCAGGCTTCGTGCACGAGGAGGGCAAGCCGTCGGTCATCGTCATGAACAAGTGGGATTTGGTGGATAAGGATACGCACACCATAAACCAATACGAAAACAAGCTGAAAGAGGATTTGAAGTATATGAACTATTTCAAGTCCGTCTATATATCGGCAAAGAGCGGAAAAAGGCTTGATAATCTGCTTCCTCTGTGCAAGGAGGTCGTAGCCAACAGCCGCCGCAGGATTTCCACAGGACTTCTCAACGAGGTTATGGGAGAGGCTATTCGCATAAGCGAGCCGCCGTCCTATCTTGGCAAAAAACTGAAAATTTACTTTGTCACGCAGGTGAGCGCCGCGCCGCCCACGTTCGTAATCAAGGTGAACGACCCGTCGATTATGCATTTCAGCTATAAGCGTTATCTTGAAAACGCTTTGAGGAAGAGCTTTGATTTTTCGGGCACGCCGATACGCATAGCGGTGCGCGCAAACAATGAGACCTGATTGCCTGAGATAGGCAACAAAGGATAAAAATCGCACTTATAATATAGTAAGATAAAAAACACGAGGAATGATTATGTCAAATTACGGTGAACTTACTCCTACGCAGCGCGAGGAGCTGCTGTGCGAGGAGCTTAAAACGTTTAAGAAGCTGAAAAAGAAGGGTGTATCCGTTGATATGACGCGCGGAAGACCGTCCAAGGAGCAGCTTGAAATCGCAATGCCTATGCTGAAAGAGGCGGGAAGCTACAATTACGTTACGGACGGGGGCGACGCCAGAAACTACGGCGAGCTTGCGGGTATCAAGTCTGCAAGAGAGCTGTTTGCGGAGCTGTTCGAGGTGAAAAGCGACGAGGTTATAGTGTTCGACGGCAGTTCTCTGGATATTATGTACAATCTCGTGCAGTTTGCGATGCAGTTCGGCGTTCTGGGCGGAACTCCTTGGAATAAGCTGGACAAGGTCAAATTCATATGTCCCGCCCCAGGCTACGACAGGCATTTTTCCATATGCGAGAATTTCGGCATAGAAATGATAACGGTGCCTATGAAAGAGGACGGTCCCGATATGAATCTTGTGGAGCTGCTCGTGAGCAACGACGAAAGCATAAAGGGAATGTGGTGCGTGCCCAAGTATTCCAACCCGACGGGGATAGTGTATTCCGATAAAACGGTCTCGCGCATAGCGGGACTCAAACCCGCGGCAAAGGATTTCAGAGTATTCTGGGACAACGCGTATATGGTTCACGGCTTGTATGAAAGCGAAGATAAGCTCAAAAACATATTTGAACTCACCAAAAAGACGGGCAACGTCAATATGGTTTACGAGCTTGCTTCCACATCCAAAATTACCTTTGCGGGCAGCGGAGTAGCCGCGCTCGCGACAAGTACGGAAAACGTTGCGGATTTGCTTAAAAAGATGTTCTTCAAGCAGATAAATCCCAACAAGGTCAATCAGGTGATGCATGTGAATTTCCTGAAAAACAAGGATAACGTAAAGCGCATTATGTCCTTACATGCCGACATACTCCGTCCGAAATTTGAGTTGTTGGAGATGAGGCTCAAAGACGCGTTTGGAGATTGTCAAGAAGTCAAATGGAGTACGCCGAATGGAGGATATTTTGTTTCGCTCGACGTAAAGGAATGCGCGAAAAGAGTTGTGGCGCTCGCCGCGGAGGCGGGGGTAAAGTTCACAGCCGCAGGTTCTACCTATCCATATATGCAGGATGACTCGGACAGCAATATACGAATTGCGCCGTCGGTACCTACGCTTATCGAAATGGAATATGCAATCGACGTGCTTATCTGCTCGATAAAAATTGCTTTGCTTGAAAAACTATAAGAATTGTTTTTTTCTATATTGAAACGCCGTCCGAACGGGCGGCGTCTCTTATAAAATGAAATACGGGGCAAAATTTAGAATTTGATTGAATTCGCTTGAATTATCTCAAAATCAATAAAATTGCTTGAATTATAGTGAAATAATAAAAATAAGTATTATAAATAAACGCAATTTTTATAATAGTTTCCAATTTTATGCGTTTTTTATAATACTTGACTCTGTAAATATATGCGCGTTTAGGTTTATTTAGTTTTCCATATACACTGTTTAGTATAAATTTCTATTATCCGAAGTTTGTAGATTTTTGCGATTTTATTTTTTTCAAATGTCATATAGTTCGCATAAGCCTCATAGATTTTACAAACAGTGTTGGAGGAGTTTATGGATAAATTTGACCTTTATCGTGATATCGCTTCGCGTACG
>CANDBF010000008.1 GCA_947382865.1 uncultured Clostridia bacterium | reverse complement strand
AGACGCGCCGCTTTCGACAGCAGCGGAAGAAAGAGTGAGAGTATCGGCGGCGGCTTCGGCAACTTCGGTGCTTTGTTCTTTGTTGTCCTCGCTCAAAGCGACGTTTTGAATGGGAACAGCTACGTCCGCGACTTCGTTTTCCGCGACGGAAGGATCCGTTTGAGGCTGCTCATGATTGCGAGCGTTCGTATCTTTCATAATCCACCCTGAATAGCGTTTGTTCGGGCGCTTTTGGCGCGTAACATAATGATATGAATTTGAAAGAGAAAAATCAAGCGATTTGCATATTTTTCGTTATGTAAAATATGTAAATAACATATTAGCGGAACACGGCATACGCAAATATGCAAAACGGTGATAAACCATATGAATAAATACATATATTTGAAAGCTATAAACTGCGTCGTTGTTGACAATTCGGGCGGTTTATGTCATAATCTAATACAATAATGTCTGTTTTGAGCGATTGTTGATATGGACGAAAAGGAACGCGACATAATAAGGACGGAGGAAAACTCCGAAATAAATGGAACGACGGATTCTGCGCAGGAGCAGGCTCCGCAGTCCGTCGCGCCCGACGAAGAGACTCTGAAAAAGGCGCAGAAGCGCATACAGGCTACTCTCGGCGCGAAGGCGCTGGGAAGAAGTCTGCTTTCCAAGCTCAAAGAGTCCCTTATTTCCGTCGTCCCGATTGCGGTCATTGTCCTTATACTGTGCTTCACGCCCATTGTGGACGTATCCACCAAAGAAATCGTGACCTTTGCCGTGTCCGCGGTATTTTTGATATTGGGAATAAGCCTTTTCAATCTGGGCGCCGACCTTGCCATGACTCCTATGGGAGAGCATATAGGCTCGGGACTCACCAAATCGCGTAAGCTGTCTCTGCTGCTCATAGTGAGCTTCATTATGGGTCTTCTGATAACCGTCGCCGAACCCGATTTATCCGTGCTTGCCGACCAAGTGAGCGCGGTTATGAACAGAATCGTCCTTATTGCGGTGGTCGGAATTGGCGTGGGATTGTTTTTGGTGTTCGCCATATTCAAGGTGGTTTTCAAAAAGAATCTGACGACATTGCTTATGTTTTTTTATCTTGTGCTGTTTGCGGTTGCGGCTATTATGCTCGAAAACGGAAAGGGACTGTTTTTGCCGCTTGCATTCGATTCGGGCGGCGTTACGACGGGACCTATCACCGTGCCGTTTATAATGGCTCTCGGAGTCGGTATCGCGTCAACGGTAGGCGGCAGAAAATCGCAGGAGAACAGCTTCGGACTCATTGCGCTTTGCTCAATAGGACCTATGATTGCGGTTTTTGTGCTCTCACTGTTTATGAAGGGCGAGCTTGGATACGAGCTTCCGTCTGACTATTTTATGAGCGACAACATAGGTGCGTCGCTCGCCGCAACGCTGGGCTCCACGGCTGTGGACGTGATTATCGCTCTTGCGCTCATAGTATTGTTTTTCGTTGTTTTGCAATTTGCCGTTCTCAAATTGCCTAAGAGGAGAATAATACAGATAGGAATCGGAATCGTCTATACGTTTGTCGGTCTTCTTATTTTCTTCACTTCCGTACATATGGGCTTTATGCCGATAGGCTTCAAGCTGGGCAAGGAAATAGCTCAGTTCAGCAAGCCGCTTCTGGTCGTGCTGAGCTTTGTGATAGGCTTTGTGGTAGTTTTGGCGGAGCCCGCGGTGCACGTCCTGAATAAACAGGTGGAGCAGATTACAAACGGCGCCGTGAAAAAGCGTTCCATGCTTATTGCGCTGTCGCTGGGCGTGGGAGTTTCCATCGGGCTATCGGTGCTCAGACTCGTGCTCGACTTTTCCATACTGTATTATCTTATCCCAGGCTACATACTGTCCTTAGGACTGTCGCTGTTTGTGCCTAAGCTGTATACTGCCATAGCGTTCGACTCGGGCGGCGTTGCCAGCGGACCGCTCACCGCAAGCTTTATACTTCCGCTCGTGACGGGCGCCTGCGCGGCGTTGCAGGGCACGTCCAAAGTGCTTGAACTTGCGTTCGGCGTAGTCGCTATGGTTGCGATGACGCCGCTTATTACGATACAGCTTCTGGGCTTTACGGCTATAACCACTCAGAAGGTCAAAGCAAGGCGAAGTATCAGACGTATTGCGGACGCTCACGACGAGCAGATTATAGAGTTTATGTGAGGTGAGTATGCCCAAGAATGCGAAGAAGGTCATATCCGATATAAAAGCCGACGCAAAAAAGGCGATAGGCGCCGCTAAAAGCGTCGTAAGGCGAAATCCTCAAAAGAGCGCGAACAGCAAGATGAGCACAAACAGGCTGGAATTGCTTATTACAGTTGTCAACAGGAAGAAATCGGAATTCTATCAGGATTTATTGCTTTCTTTCGATGTGAATTTTCAGACGGCGGTCAACGCGCGCGGCACGGCTTCGATGCAGATGCTCAGTTTGCTCGGCCTTGAAGACTCGCCCAAAACGGTGATATTCAGTTTTATACGCGAGGATAAGATACAGGACGCTCTTGCTGCCTTGGAGAATAAATTTCAGACGATAAAGGACGGCAGGGGAGTGGCGTACACCGTTCCGCTTTCAAGCGTGATAGGCGTTACGGCGTACGGTTTTTTGAGCAACGTCAAAACCGTTAAGGAGGAGAAAAATGAATAATTTCGAGCATCAGTTGGTTGTTTGTATAGTCAACGAGGGATTTTCCGACGCGGTTATGGACGCGGCAAGAGAGGTCGGAGCTAGGGGCGGCACAGTAATATCGGCGCGCGGCACTGCCAATCAGGAGGCGCAGAAGCTGTTCGATATCACCGTCGACCCTCAGAAGGAAATGGTTATGATAGTCGTGCCGACGGAAATCCGCGACGACATTTTGCACGCGCTATATAAGGAAGTGGGTTTGAATACCCCCGGACAGGGCATAGCGTTCGCCTTGCCTGTGGACAACGTCATAGGCATAGCGGGAGTGAACGACAAAGAAACGGACTAATTTGCGCCGAATGTCACACACTCCATACGCAAGCGTATTGCATGTACGCACAGCGATAAAAACAATTATAGAAATTTAGTATTATGGATATTTGATTTTTTATCGCGTGTGCTGTGAGCGCAAACGCTGCTCCTCGCACTCCGCAAGCTCACCGTGCTTCGTCGCGTGAGGGGCAAAAAGTGATAAAAACTCCCGCTTTTTGCGAAAAATATTTACGCACCCTCGGGTGCGTTTTATTTTGAGCGGATAAATAGAATTTAGCTCACTTCGTGAGCGAGCGGATAAACGATAGCTTGATAAGGTGGAGCGCGACGAGTTGCCGTTCAAGAGACTGCCAGCGTTCGCAGGGCGCGGAGGAAGGCGATTCGAGGGCTATTCTTTGCAGAGTCCCCGACGCACACCTTTGTAGAGTACGTGGCCTTCTAACAATTTTTCTCCGTTTCTTCGAGAGCGGCGGTTACCGCCAGCGCCAGCTGGTCGGGACAGGAAGTGCCTTTGAAACCGCATTTTATGCCTTTGAGCTTGTTTTGGATTTCACTTACGCTCATACCTTCGACAAGGCTCGAAATGCCTTTCAGATTGCCGTTGCAGCCGCCGAGAAAGCGTACGTTTGTGATTATTCCCTCGTCTATATCGAATCTGATTTGCGAAGAGCAGGTGCCTTTCGTTTTGTAAACGTACTCCATATTGCCTCCTTTGCTTTCAACTATGCGCGCACGTTCGCCTAATTACGCTATATAAAAAGATAATATATATAGATACAATAATAAAAGGCTATCGCGATTGATTGCGTAAAAATTCTACAACATATTAGGCTTAATTGCAAGAATAAGCGATACGGTATTGAAACCAACCGTTTATTTTGCTATTGAAAACGTTTGACGGTCGGAGGTTAATGAATTATGCGGTATTATGCATAATTATACATGTTTTCGATAACAAAAATTTCCTGTTTATTTCCTTAAAAAATTATTAAAAATGTGTTGACAAAATCGATGTCGAGTAATATATTGATAATAATATTTATACATATTTTTTTGATAATTATGCAGTGATGTATGCTTGTTAGGGGAAAATGCTAAATATTTTACAAAACCAAAATCTGATCAAAAAAAGGAGAGAAAGCATGAAAAAGTTCAACAAAATTACATTACTGTTTATCGTTTGTATAGTTTCGGTTGCGCTTTTGGTTGTACTCGCGGCTTGCGATGACCCGAACGGCGATTGTACCCACGAATGGTTCGGGTGGTCTCTTACGACAACTCCCACGCAGGATTCCGTCGGAAGCGTAGCGAGGACGTGTTCGGTTTGTTCGGAAAGCCAGAGCGTCGAGATTCCCGCGCTAAGTTCCGCAAGCTATACGGCGGGCAACGATACCGCAACTTGCAGCGCACCCGGCACCAAGTCGTATACAGTCACAATACCGGGATACGATTCGTTTACGTTCAGCGTAAACACTCCCGCTACGGGGAATCATAATCTTACTGCTCACGGGGCTGTGAACGCCAACTGCACCAATAAAGGCGCGGAGGCGTACTGGGAATGTAGTGTCTGCAATAAGAAATTCGGCGACGAGGACGCGTCCAATGAGATTGCAAACGTAGTTGAGACGGATATCGACCCCGACAACCACAATATAGTGCCTGTAAACGCCACTCCCGTCTCCTGTAAAACGGACGGCAACATTGCCCACTACAAGTGCACTTACTGCAACACGCTTTACAGTGACGCGGATGGTGAAAACGTTATAACCGCGGCTTCTGTCGTGATATCCAAGGATACCGTCGAACATACGCTTACGCCCCACGTGGAGGTACCTATGACTTGCGTTGCGGCAGGTACCGAGGAATACTGGTCCTGCGAAGTGTGTGAAAAACTTTTCAGTGACGCAAACGGAGAGAATAATATATCCGAGCCCGTCACGATTGCCGTCGACCCCGACAATCACAATTTGACGGATTATCCCGAAATCCCCGCCAACTGCGTGCATGCGGGAACGGAAGCGTATTGGTACTGCACGTATTGCCACAAATATTACAGTGACGAGAACGGCAATAACGCGATTGAAGAACCGGTCGAGATACCCATCACCGACACAAAGCACGAGCTTAGTCGGATGGAAGGATATCCCGCGTCCTGCCGGTTTGACGGAATGGAAGATTACTATATTTGCGGTAAGTGCAATGCGATGTTCTCCGACGCAGACGGGTTAAACAAAATCGAAATGCCCGTATCTATCCCTGCAAGTCATTCTGTGACATTGGTAGCGGCGAATTCGGAAACGAAGACATTGACCAATTCAGGCGGAAGAAATCTCACTTTCAACAATATCGAGTATTATCTGTGCAGCGGTTGCGGCAAAAAATATCTTGAAGACGAAGCGCTTCACGAAGTGACTGCGGTAATGTACGGATTATCTGCAAGAATCGGAGGAAGTCTGTTGGGGTTGGGAAACAATACTGTAAATTCAATCAGTAAACAAGCGATATTCCAAGCCGATGCTCAGGGTACGTATATTTTCGAGGTAGACGGCTGGCTGAATCTTGCGTACTTAAGCGATTCAAATAAAAACACGAGCGCATGTTCTTCGTCAAAAGGATGGGATACGACCAGTGCGGTTTATTCCCGATTTACGGTTGACGATCCGAATGCAAGAGATATAATTGTCGTATCAATGGACGCCGGAGATATGATATATTTCAACACGGCCGAGAATTACTATTCCGTTCTTGTTAGCATGGAACCGGTGCTGAATTTCGGAGAAAACTCCATATTCCTTCCGGAAAGCTATTCGCCTTATCAATATGAATTTACGCCGGAAGAGACGAAAACATATTTGATAACCGTTCCCGAAAATATGAACGTAGCGCTTATAACCGATCCAAACAGCTTCTTCGGTATCGAAAATATCGTCGATCCTATGAGTGAGAATAATACCAGCGGTACTTTCGAGGGAGTTGCGGGAGAGACGCTTACCTTCGAGTTTATGTGGACAGGAGATATGACTACGAACGGTTTATTTGACGTGACCATCGGCGAGCCTGTGGAAGCTCCCAAACTTAGCGTCGGAACGCCTGTCGAAGGCTTTGCAATCAAGAGCGACGGCGACGTTATAACGCTCGGAGAAGCTATGTCCTGCATCGTTGTGGACGATTCGGTTGCCGCGGGAAGATATACGTTGACCATCGCCTGTCGTATTCTTCAAGCGGGCATGTGCTTCGGCGTAAACTATCAAGGTTCCGCGTCAGATTTCGTAGGTACAACGTGGGTCGACGGCGAGGCAAATCTGTACTATAACGCTACCGGCGGTACGGTGATAGGCGAAAACACTTATAATATCTCCGCAAATTGCACGCCTATGTCGGCTGTAATTACGTTGGACTTGGAAGCGGGCGATACGATTTATTTCATCACCAACAACAGAAACGGTTTGTCCGTCACGCTGACTTTGGCGGCGGCATAATCAATCACTTGACCGCTTATTGATATAGGTATAATTTGATTAAATACTTATGACGAGCATAGGCTATCCCGCTTTCGGGATAGCCGTGCGCGATTAATAGCTTTTGCGCCGGACGTTATGCCTAACTGCGTTGCGGCACGCGAAATCATTGCGACTTGATATTGTCGGCTTTATATAAGTATCTTTCGCAATGAGTTTGGCTATAAGCGCAAACTCATAATGGGCAAAAAGCGCGAAGTGAATTCGCACTTTTTGCGAAAACATAATTTTAGAAAAAAATTGAAAAAGGAGGCGTTTTTGCATGATGGACGGGAACTTCGATAGATTTCGGAAAAAAGTTTGGACGGACATTTTTGTGAAATGCCTACTTGTTGCTTTTGCGACGGGACTTGTCACGGTCAACGCCGTACTGTTGCCCTGTAAGCTGCTGGGAGTAGATTTGCTGTGGGTGTTCTACGTGCTTATCGCGCTCGGCGGATTTATTGCGGGCGGAGGAATTGCGTTCGCCTGCCTAAAAACAAACGATAAAAAAATAGCCGTTCGCCTTGACGGCGAACTGAAACTTGACGAGAGCGTGCAGACGGCATTGGAATTTCAAAGTGATAAAGGCGATATGCCGTCCGTGCAACGCGAAAGCACTGAGAAGAGACTGGCGGCAATCCCCGTAAAGTCGCTGTCGTTCGGAAACGCGGTCGCAGTCGCGATATGCGCGGTGATTTGCGTGCTGGGGATAATTTCCGTCCCCGTGACCTGCAAATACGCGCCTCTTTGCTTCGCCTCTAACGGCAGAGGCGGTGCGGATGACGACCCCGTGCGCAACGTTACTGACTGGGAGTGGGACGCGCTCGACGACCTTATAGAATATGTGTCGACATCAAAAAAAGCGGATGTAAACGCGAAGACCGGCATGCTTTCGGAGCTTAACGGACTCAAAAACGTGCTTTTGGGAGGCGTTACGCAAAACAGCCTTTCCGTGTTTGTGCAGAACACCGTCAACGGCGTACGTAACGCCGTAAGCTCTGCTAACGATTCTGCCTCCGACGGTCAGAAAACGTTGAATACCGAAGAGGGGAATTACGTCGTGAACAGACTATACGAGATTTTCGCTCTCAAAAAACCGACGGAGGGCACCGACCCCAACGACCCCGACAATCCCAACAATCCCGACGACCCCAACGATCCCTCTGGAGGCAATATGGGTACGGGCGAGCTGAATATAAGCGACGTGCCGTTTTTCGACCCCGATAAGGGCTACGTCAAGCTGGGCGAGGCGAGAGACGAGTACTATGAAAAATTGCAGCTCGCGCTTGAACAGGGTCTTATTTCCCGAGAGGAATGGGAATACATTATGCTGACTTATTTTGCCGATTTGAGCAATACAGATAAACAATAAAGGACGAAAACATATGGATAACAAAGCGCAGATTGAAAATTTCAGCCGTTCGATTGCAAAAATCAAACAGGAAATCAAAAAGGACTTGGTCGGGCAGGAGGACATTGTAAACAATGTCGTTATCGCTATAATCGCTGGCGGCAACGTTCTGCTCGAAGGCGTGCCCGGCGTTGGAAAAACGAGGCTTGTGCGTACGCTCGGAAAGGTGTTGGAGCTTCCGTTTTCGAGAATTCAGTTTACGCCCGACCTTATGCCGTCCGACGTTACGGGCACGAACGTTATAGAAAGGGACGCGTCGGGCAAGATGAATTCCGTCTTCCAGCGCGGTCCTATCTTTGCAAACCTCGTGCTTGCGGACGAAATCAACCGCGCTACGCCCAAGACGCAGTCGGCTATGCTCGAGGTTATGCAGGAGCACAAGGTCACCGTCGCAAATGTATCCTATCCGATATCCGAGCCCTTCTTCGTGCTCGCAACGCAAAACCCGATAGAGCAGGACGGCACCTATCCGCTTCCCGAAGCGCAAATGGATAGATTTATGTTCAAGCTGCTCGTGGGCTTCCCGTCCGTGAGCGAGCTCGCCGATATCGTCAATATGACGCAGATTACGATGGACGAGACTGCGGACGCCGTCGTGGACGGTGAGACTATCCTCAAAATGCGCGAGCTCGCAAAGACCGTGCCCGTAGCCTCCGAGGTGCTATATTATGCGATGAGGCTTGTCGCTCGTACGCATCCCGAGCTCGACGGCGGCGAGACCGCGAAAAAATACGTCAAATACGGCTGTTCACCCCGCGCGGGACAGGCGCTCATTACGGCGGCTAAGGTGCGCGCGCTTATAGACGGAAGATACAACGTGTCCTACGAGGATATCAACGCTCTTGCTTATCCCGTCCTCAGACACAGAATCAAAATCAATTACGCCGCAATCAACGAAAAGCTGAGCGTGGACGACGTTATCGGGAAACTGATTTCGGAAAACGCAAGGGAAAAATACCGTGTTCCCGATAATTCGGAAAGCAAATCGGAAGCTGCGGAAGAGCCTTCGATTGAAGAATCTTCTGACAATAATAACGCAGACGCGCAAGCAAGCGCACCCGAAATCGAGATCGTAAACGAGGAGAAGCCGAAGAAAAAGCTCTTCGGAAAAAAGAACAGGGACTGAAAAGTAAATGGGCGATTTGGTCATAAACGAAGCGTTTTTGCAACAGGTGGAAAGGTTGCAGACAGCGCTTAAAAATAACGTTGCCGGTTTGTTCGGCGGCAATCACAAAAGCAGGACTTTCGGTTCGTCCTGCGAGTTTGCCGATTTCAGAAATTATATGCCCGGCGACGATATTACCAAAATCGACTGGAACGCATACGCCCGCTTCGAGACTTTGTATCTGAAACTTTATCTGGACGAAAGACGCCTACATACGAAGATTTATCTGGACGTAAGCCAGTCCATGGCTTTCGGCAACGGGAAAAAGAGGGTAGCGCAGCTTCAACTGGCGGCTACGCTTGCGTATCTGTCGATTTGCGAGCTGGATAAGGTTTCGATTTACGCCGTACGCGACAGCGAAATCATCGAGATTGTGTCCTCCATTTCCGGACGGGAAACGTATTTTGCCGAAATCACCAAGCTGAACGATATTGAGTACTTCGGAGACTGTTTTATAAGCGAGAGCATACTGCCCACGCAGGTGGGCTACGGCGACGGGCTTTCGGTGATTATATCCGATTTTCTCACAGATAACGATTATGAGAGGGCGATAGACTATCTCGCGGATAAAAAACGCGACCTGCTTTGCGTTCAGGTCCTCGCCGCGGAGGAGCTAAATCCCAAAATCAGAGGCAAAAACGTGTTTTACGACAGCGAAAACCAAAGCAGAAGCTATCGTAAAAATATAAACAAGGACATTATCAGGGCATACAGGGAAGCCGTGAAATACGTGCAGGACAGGATACGCGACTACTGTAATGCGCGCGGCGCGGAATATATCCTTATGCGCGACGATAAGCCTATAAACGAGGTGTTTTTCGAACAGCTTGCGCAGGCGGAGGTGGTCAAATGAGCTTTTACTATCCTCTGGGACTTCTGGGACTGCTGGGAATACCCGTGCTTATAATCATTTATATCATAAAATCCAAATACACGGAGCAGACGATAGCTTCCACGTACCTGTGGACGCTGAGCGAAAGGTTTCTGAAAAAAAGGAAGCCTATCTCCAAACTGACGGGCATACTCACGCTGATATTGCAGATTCTTGCCGTAATCGCCGCAAGTCTGCTTATCGCGCATCCCGTTTTTACAATCAAGGCTTCTGCAAACGATATATTATTCGTGCTGGACGGCTCGGCAAGTATGAATATGTCAAACGACGGCGCTACTCGCTTCGAGAGAGCGCAAAGCAATATAAACAGGATTATAGACAACTCGCGCGGAGGAAGTTCCTATACCTTGATATTCGTTCGCGACGGCGCAAACGTCGTTTTCGAGGGAGTAACGGACAAGGATCAGGCGAAGTCCGACGTCAACGCGCTTAGCGCGGGTTGGAGCGAAGCCGACTGCTCATCGGCGGTGGGTATAGCGCAGGAATATTTTGACGCCAATCCGTCGACCGTCGTCTACCTCGTATCCGATAAACAGTATGAAGCGCGCAATATGACGCTCGTGGACGTTTCGGGCGGAGAGAAAAATTTCGCGTTTACGGATTACGGATACAAATACGAAAGCATAGGCGTATGCGGAACGGGCTCGGTGATTTCTTACGCTTCGGACGCGAACGTTTCCGTCGAGCTGTGGGCGAGCGTGAATGTAGGGGACGAAGCCGTCAGGTACGGCGGGACTTCCGTGCAACTTAAAAAGGGCGAGCCTAAGGAATTTGAAATCCGTACGACTCTTGCGGGCTTTGCAAGCCTCGAATTGCGCATAGCGTCGCGCGACGCCCTTGCGCAGGACAATACGGTCGTGCTTTACGACGAGGCGAAATCACAGGACAGAAAGGTTTTGATAGTCAGCGACTTGCAGGATACCGTGTACCTCAAAAACGCCATTTCGGGCGCGGGTAAGGCGGTTGTAGAGATTATGAGCTCGAAAAAATGGGAGCAAGACGTTGCGGAGGGCTACGGTCTTTACGTCTTTAACGGATACTCGCCTTCCTCGCTTCCTAAGAACGCCGCCGTCTGGATGGTCGACGCGATAGACGGAAGCGGCGCGGGGTCGGGGCTCAGCTTCAGAGACTACGAATCGCCCAGAGACACCACAGGTCCCGGCAGCTACTATTCGGCGAAATTCGCTGACGAAAAGGAGCTTTCATCTCAGCAGAGAAGTCTTGTCAAAGGGCTTTTAAGGCGACCTGTCGCAATCAGAAAGTACGCCAAATACGGCGTGCCGCGCAGCTTTACCACCGTTATGCGAATAAACGATAATCCGGTCGTGGTTACGGGACTTAACGAAAATAACGACAGAGAAGTGGTTTTCGCTTTCCGCATCGGAGATTCCGATTTTGGGCTTTCTGCCGATTTTTTGATACTTGTGAGAAATCTGGTGGACTATTCGTTCCCGTCCGTGTTGGAGCGGACGGTTTATAAGTCGGGAGAGACGATGAACGTAAACGTGGTTCCCGGTTGCGAGAATATTACGGTTACTGCGCCGTCGGGAAAGAGCGTGACGCTGGATACGGTCGATAACGCGGTGTGCGAGGTCAGACTCGACGAGACGGGCATCTATACGTTAAAAGTCAAAAAGACTGGCGCGGAGGAAGCGACGCTTTACGCTTTTGCCGGCGTGCCTCTGTCCGAAAGCAATCCTACGGGCGGCGGACAGCTCGCTTTGAGCGGAGAGAGGGAATACAGCTATTCCGACGGATTTTACGATAATCTGTTGGCGTTTTTCATAGCGATAGCGGTGCTGTTGCTTGCAGATTGGGGGTTATACTGTTATGAACAATATCAACTTCGATAATCCTCTGTTGCTGCTCGTGCTTCTGCCGCTTCTGGCGGTCGTCGCGGTGCCTTTTTTCATCGCGGTCAGAAAGGACAACGTCAACCTGCACAACGTGCTGTCGCTTATACTGCACGTCGTAATGTGCGTGTGCGTTTCGCTTGCGATAAGCGGAATGTCGTATGAAAAGGTCATAACCGAGACGAATGTGTACGTGCTTGCGGATATTTCTTATTCGGCGGAGCACAGCTTAGACGAGGTTCAGCAGAGCGTAAATAAGATAGCGGGCAAGCTCCCCAAAAATTCCAAAATGAGCGTGATTTGTTTCGGACGCAATTATCAGATGATATCGGATTTGGGGGACGGAGTGCCCGACGTTAAGTCCGCCGATAAAGTGGACAGAAGCGCGACGGATATAGCCTCGGTGCTCCGTTATGCGGGGAATATTTTCGACGAGGGAGTCATAAAACGCATCATCGTCGTGACCGACGGCGCGGAGACGGTTTCGTCGAATAATATAGTTAAAGTGGTCGGTTCGCTGTCTGAAAGGGGTATTTTGGTCGACGCGGTATATATCGACGACAATATTCCGGACGACGCGCGCGAAATTCAGGTAGACGCGGTCGACGCGGTTTCCTCGACTTATCTCGGCAAAGATGAGGAAGCGAAAATCCTGTTGAGAGTAAACGCGGGCGGTGACGGAAGGGAATCGGCGCGCGTGAACGCATACGTCAGTCTTTTCGCCGACGGCGAGCTCATCACAAGAAAAGCCGTCAGCCTTTACGACGGACTCAATACCGTATCGCTTCCCCTTTCGACATCCGAAACGGGCGTAATAAAATACGAGGTGAAGGTCGAGCCCGAGACGGATGGCGCGGATTATTCGCCCTACAACAACGCTTACTCCTTCACTCAGAGAATAACGGACGAGAGAAACGTGCTCTTTATTGGCGGAAGCGCAAGGGATATTTCTGCGGGCAAGGCGATATACGGGGAAAAGGACGTTACCTATATCTCAAATCCGTCGCGCGTTCCTCTCGGCATAGAGGATATGTGCGAATACGACGAAATCGCGCTTTGCAATTTCGACGTGCGTACAATACCCGCCTGCGATATGTTCCTGTCCAGTCTTGCGGCGCTTGTGGACGACTACGGAAAGACGCTCACAACCTATGGGAATACCTTTATTCAGGAGGACGACCCCGCGCAGGAGAATACGCCGCTTAAAAAGCTGCAAGAGCTGCTTCCCGTGCGTATAGGAAATTTCGATCAGGATAAAAGACTTATCGCAATAGTGCTCGACGTTTCGTTGAGTATGGGCTTTAACAGCCGCTTTGCCGTAGCTCAGAAGGCGGCGGTGGAGCTTATAAAATCGCTTAACGCCACGGATACGGTGATGGTCGTAGGGTTTTCGGGAGTGATTGACGAGCTGCTCCCGCCCACCGCGCTTACGGCGACAAAGGTCATAATAGAGAGGATAAACGAAGCCACGGTACAGAACGGCACAAATCTCAGCGCCGCACTCACGCACACCTACGAGCTTATGCCTAGGCGATATCACGACAGACAGGTGATAATAATATCCGACGGTCTCGACCCCGCAAAGGACAGAGCCGCCGCAAAATCCAAGGCGCTCGAAATGTCGACGGATAACGTAAGCGTTTCCGCTCTCGGCGTTTATCCGACTGCGGACGACAGCAAGTTTTTGAACGATCTGGTCAAGAACTCCGCGCAAAAGACTGGCGCGTTTTACAAGAGCATAACTCACGAGAGTCAGGCGCAGGGCGTGATACAGTCTATAAGCGAGGAAACTCGTCAGATACGCATGGAAGGCGACTACGAGGTGAGCGTACAGTCCCCCGACGATGAGGTTTTGCGGGGAGTGACCTCGCTCGGCAATATCGGCGGATTTTGGTACAGTCAGGCAAAAGACACCGAGCAGACCGAAACGGTGCTGACCGCAAAGTATTTCAGAGACAAAATTACCTCCTTCGACGTTCCTCTGTATGTGTATTGGAACGGCGGAGGAAAGGGCAAGGTCGTATCCTTCCTGTCGGATATTTCTTCATTGTGGACTGCGAGCTGGACGGAAGGTTCGGGAGGAGAACGCTTCCTTGAAAATATACCGTCGGCGACTCTTCCCGACGAGAGAATCACCGCTCCGTTTATTCTTGACATCGACGGGAAGGGGAATTCGACTCTTCTCAGCGTAAAAGCGTCGGCTTCTCTGCCCAAGGGAGCGGAGTTCCGCGCGACGGTGAAAGCGCCCGACGGTTTGCAGTACAGCAAGCTACTCGCTTTCGATTCGGACTCCTATATAGCTACGTTCACGACGGATTCGCCCGGCACTTACAGCGTTCATCTGGAATACGATTACAACGACCTGCACTATGAGTCGGACGCGGAATTTACAATTCCTTATTACGCGGAATACGACAGCTTTGCTTCGTACAGCAAATCGCAGCTTTACAGGCTGCTCAGCGAAAACGGCAAAATATTGGAGCTGGACGAGATAAGCGTGCTCGACCTTTCAAATACGAAGTATACGGTGTACACTTTCAGCTTTACGCTTATCCTTATGATAATCTGCGCGGTGTTGTTTGTGGTTGACGTAATTGTAAGACTGATAAGGTGGCAGGATATAAAATCGTTCTTCAATGGCTTGGGAAGGAGGCGCAAATGAAAAGGAGATTTATTACGGTAATCTTGATTTTGATATGCGCCGCGCTTTGTCTTGCAGGCTGCAACAACGGAAAGTATATCGAAAACGGCGGCGGAAGCGTTATCTCCAAGCCGGATACTCCGGTTAAGCCCGACAATCCCGACGACGTGCCGTCGGAAGAGACTGCGTCTTACACTGCCGCGGTATTTTACGACAATGCTCCGTTCGACCCGAAGGATATGAATATATACGTCGTATGGGTCAACAATTCACAAGTCAAAAAAGTGCCGCTCGGCGCGGACGGCAAAGCCGACGCGGGAAAGCTGGACGGACAGTTTAACGTTTATCTGGAAGGGCTTCCGTCCAAATATTCCTACAACCCCGGCGGTTACGTCGCAACCTCCGAATCCGCAAGCGTAGCTATTCTGCTTACGGACATTACCGCGCCCGAGAGAGGGGACGGCAAGGGGCTGTACGAATCGGAAGGCTGCTATCAGATAAAATATGACGGCACATACAGAGTCGTTCTGGAAAGAGAAAGGCAAGAGATATTTTACGAATACGTCACTTCCGCTTCGGGCGTATATTCGGTGGAGTCGTGGGTGAACGTATACGACAACAAAGTAAATCCTTACGTCGTAAAATACAGCGGCTCGTCTCAGTTTAAGTATAATCCTCAAAAGCAGGACGGCGGCGGCTTTTCTATTTCAGGCGGTTATACGAAAAATTTCAGATTCGAGTATAAGGTGGACAGAAGCGAGGTAGGAGGCACGTTCACCTTTGCCGTGGGCGCCGAGAGCAAAACGTCGGCGTATCCCGTCGTTGTGGATTTTCACATTAAGTATGAGGGCGAATATGTCTCCGAAAATGCCGACGTAAGAGAAAAGAGAGCGGAAGAGGCCAACACTCAGGCTGAGGAAAAACAGGCGGGCGAGGCGTTTGTATGGGCGGATTTGAATACTAAGGTATTCAATATGTCAAATTATAGATATAATGAAAAGACCAAGTTCTATCATTATTACAATGAAACGGAATACGCCGACGATTCGCTGGGGTACGGAACGGGTTTCGGTCCGATACTGTGCTGCATGATTATGAAAACGGCCCCGTCGTACAGCACGACCTCTCTGTTTAACGCCAACGCGGTCGGACCATTCAGAGCCAACTATCTGAGGATTTACAACTGCTGGCTTGAAGAGGAAAGCAAGTTTGTCGTATACGACTACGTTAAATTTATCAGAGAGGACTATGCAGGCGTGTGCAACAGCGACGGAGTGTGTTACGTAACCGAAGAGCTTAAACAGCTTTTGCAGAAGTTCGCAGAAAATCATTCGCTGTACACCGACGGCGTGGGCGCCGTTATGGGAACGCCCGAAATCAAAGGATATTCCGCAAATCAGGACGCGCTATGGCTGTTTGCGTGCGGCTTTTATAGATAGCGTATCAGAGAAAAACGCAAGGTGAATTATGAATAAGAATATTTTCAAAATACTGCTGGCGGTTCTCGCCATATCCGTTATAGGCATTGCGGCAATAGGTCTTGCCGCCTGCGATAAGGTTACGCTGCAAAGCATAAGTCTTGAAAATCCCGTCACCGAATTCAAAGAGGGCGACGAGTTTACGGTCGGCGACGCTTTTAAGGTGATTGCGCATTACAGCGACGGAAGCACCGCCGACGTGACGGCAAGCGCCGAGATACGGCACGAAGCGGATTTCGATATGAGCGTCTTCGGCAGCTATATGGTGACGGTCGCGTACGAGAACAAGAAAGAGGTTTATACGATATACGTCGGCAAATTCGACAATATTCTGAGAAAAATCGAGCTCGGTACAGCCGCGGTCAAAAAAACCTACGCATTGGGCGACGAGATATCGTATGACGGCATCAAGGTCAACTGTACCTATGAAAACGCGCAGGGGAACAATGTGTTTCAGACTTATACGAGCCTTGCGCAGTTTGAGGTAAGGGTGAGCGGAACTATGCCCGTGACGGATAATATACTTATGGGACTCGGAGAATATACTGTCACCGTTTCCAAGGACGGAGTGAGCGATTTATATAAGGTCAACGTCGACGAGGTGAACGTTTCGACCGTGCAGGGCGCAATATTTGCGGGAAACGCGTTTAAGTCGAAAGTCATTGCGGGCAGCAGCAGCTTTATTTCCGATATGTCTCCGAGACCCGCGTTCGAATCATTCGCGTACGATTACGAGTTCGGCGGTAACTATACCTATATCAACCAAAAACTGCCTG
This sequence comes from uncultured Clostridia bacterium, assembly GCA_947382865.1. Classification (GTDB taxonomy): domain Bacteria; phylum Bacillota; class Clostridia; order Christensenellales; family CAG-917; genus CAG-475. The sequence goes on along the minus strand of CANDBF010000008.1, from coordinate 28,030 downwards.
AAAACGAAAGCGCCGAGTATCATATGAGCGTCGACGAAAAAGGTCTGTTCTGCGCTAAATTCGTGGACGACAAGCTGGTGTTCGACAATAAATCGCTGGAATCGATGATGGACGGCGCGCCCTTCTTCCTTTGGTATTTCAGAGACGACCCCCGCGGCGTGGAGAGCACGCTTATCGAGCTTTATAAAAACGCCAGACTTTGCACCAACAAGGACCTCAACGAAACCGCCGACGTCAAAAACAGAGTTTATACTTTCTCGTTTTCGGGGATCAAACTTATCGGAAATCTTCCCGATTACTACGAGACGACCGTGACTTTCGCTCTTGCGGAGGATTACAGCGTCCAATCGATGACGTACAGGCAGGATTATTGGGAAAACAATTCGGGGCTCAAAGATCAGGAAGGCTATACCCCTACATTTATAACCGACGAGGCGACGGGCATTACCTCGCCAAACGGCAACTATACGTACAGGTTTACCGCTACGGCAACGCAGACCTCAGGCGAGCGTACAAAGACAAATCCGTATTCTAGGGATATGTTTGTGATAAGGTCGTTCGACCTTATGTACAACGGACAGAATCTGGGCGATAACGGCGTTGTGGATTGCAAGGTTTCCGACAGAGAGCTGGCAATCACCATAGAGAATATAAATCCGTCCACGGCGGTTTTCGCGCAGGATCCGATGTACTTCGACTGCGATGGGTATTACGGCGGCGAGCAGGACAGCACGACGCTTATAAACGTCGCCGATGGTTTTACTGCGTTTCGTAAGGACAACGTCATCAGTATCACGCTCAAAGGCGGCGGCTCTTGGAAGCTGAAAATCAGAACGGAAGGCGGAATAAGCAAGACGATCACTCTCAACGTTATCGGCTCCGCGCCGGTGTCTATGTCGGGGCAGATAGGCAACCCCGATACTAACGAGTTCTATTTTGCGGATAAGAGAACGGTTGCCGTAAATCAGGAAATTTACTTCTACGGTCTGGTCAACAACGCGGCGGATTCCCGTCAGATGTGCACTATTACGTCTCCCAATCAGCAGTATGCAAACGTGCAGAACGCGACGTTCGGCGGCAGAGACTGCTTCAAATTCTCCGCTTCGAGAGAGGGTGTTTACACCGTCGTCGTTTCTTCCGCGGTAGCGCTCAAAGTGCAGTGCGTCTTTACATTTACAGTAAGCGAGGTGCCCGATTATGCGAATATCTTGAAAGGGAGCTATTCCGTTATGGATTACGACGGGAACATATTGCTTGTCGAATTCAATCCCAGGAACTTGAACGGAGACATCGACGGCTCGGTCAAAATCACCAAAACGCCGACCAACGACGACGATGCTCCCATATCCGCCCAAGCGGTCAGTCAGACTCTGGAATATTACGTAGACCAGGACGCTCTTACGGTAAATCTTTCGCATTCGTTGGGAGTGAACTTAGGCATACGCCTGTTCGTCGACGTAAACGGCAAATTGATTTTGGAGGACAGATACGGGATTACGTATCAGCTCAATCCCGTCGTCGGATAAGCGCGCACCAGCTTAAAACAGATTTTTGAAACGCTTGATATAGGAGAATCTTTCCATATCAGGCGTTTATACTGTAAATTGCATTTATAAAACAGCGTGTTGCGTACGGAATATTTTTGTGTTAAGCTAAAAATATCAGAGGTGAGGATATGAAAAAGATTAGATTAGTGCTCGCTTTGATTTTATTGGTATTATTGTGCGGAACGCTCTTCGTCGCATGCGATAAGACGCCTCCGTCTGATTCGAATCAGGACGTAACGCCGCCTCCCGCGGAGCCCGTTGCGCCGACGCTTGCAAAGTCGGATTTTTCAATCGTCTACGACATCATTTCAGATACGGAAAACGGAAACGAGGATTGCGACTATTCGTTGACTTGGACGTCTGCAAACGCGACGAAGTATAAAGTGAAATACGGTCAAACAGAGGAAACCATAACCTCAGCCTCGCTTTCTCTGAAAGACTTTGCCGCGGATGTAATACATTCCGTCACAGTTACCGCTATCGGGGAGCAAAATCTAACAAGCGCTCCCGTCGAGGTAAAATTCAAGGGAACGAAGATGAGCGCGCCTATAAACGTGAGGGCGTATCTGACTCCGAATACCTTAGATAGCTATTATTTCGGTTATAAGCATGACGATGCGGAGGCTTATAAAATTTCCTGCGAAGAGATAGACTGGGACGACGACGGAGAATATATTTGGACGGGCAGGTTCAAGTCCGCAATATGGTTCAGCGACGCAATTTCGATAGACGGTCTGACCGATATTTGGAATACTCTTGACCTCGAAGCCTGTCAGAGCTTCCGCGTTGCGGCTCTGCCTTACAGAGAGAGAAGGTCGTATTCTTTCGGAAACGATACCGAAGTAATGGAGATATCGCTCCCGTCCGATCCAAGCGAGCAGAGCGTAAACTTTTTTGCCGATATACAAAACGCAAATCCGCGCAACCTGCGTTGGGATTTGGATGCTCTTGCCGATCAGGCGGATTATGCCACCGTAAGATGGGACGCGGGCAGCGACTTTAAGTACAGAGTTAAGGTAAGGTATCCGGACGGCTCCGCCACGGGTACAGAAACGCAAAAAGGCGCGTTGCAGAGCAATATATGGTTTGATTACATATACGGTACGGGCGATTATTCCGTGACTGTGGAAGCGCTGTGCAACGAATTTAATTATATCGGAGAAAACGCCGACGAAAAGTGGGTGACTTTTGCTATCAATCTGACATATCCCGCCACGGAAGAAATTAAATTCCATATTGACAGAGAGCAGATGCAAACACCCCAAAACGTACGTATCGACGGCGAAAATATCGTGTGGGATTACGGCAACGAAGCGCCTTTGTATAACGTAAGTATGACGAACGGCGACGCCGAATTTTCGCTGTCGGTAAACGACGGCTCCAAACAGCTGGCTTTTTCGGAAATTTTTGATAGAATCGAATTTGAATTGTGGAATAACGCAGTATTGGACGGCGATTGGATGGTTCGCGTTATGGCAAGTTCGAGACCTAACGAGTTTGAGGGTGCCGAGAATAACGTCCCAGTTATAAAAGCTTATGCGGATTCCGATTACTGCCAAGCCGTCGAGCTGTTCCGCACGGAGTCCATAGCGAAGGTTACGAACGTGCAGATTACAACCGTTCCCGAGTTGAACGGGTCGGAAGCATTAAGAATTTCTTGGGACGGAGTTGCCGAAGCGGTCGGATATAAGCTCGCATACGTAAACGGAGACTTTGTAACGACGACCACCGATATAGGCGCGCAAACGCAATACGCTATTGGTTTTGATATTTCAGGTTGTACTGAAATTCTTATAATTGCTTATTGCGAGTGTGAGATTACGCAGGAGGACGGCGTAGCGACTCTGTATATTCCTTCCGTGTACAGACTCGAACTCCAAAATTCATAAAAGTTATCTGAAAAGATAGGATAATTTTAATTCTAATCATAAAAACCGAACGATTCGTTCGGTTTTTATGTATTTTCCAATTTAATTCGCGCGGAGAAACTTGAAAAAGTACGTGATATAATCGTGCTTTTCAAAAAAGAAAAGCACGTCATATCGACGTACTAATATTATTCGCGCACGTAGTGCGCCACCACACAAACGAATACGCGAAATATTGCAGGAGTTTACAACGACACTTAGATTGATAGCACGTATTCGTTTGTGTGGTAGGAACGAAAAAATGTTGCCAAATCGGTTACGCATTTTTTGCATAAAAAAATGCGCACCTCATGGCACACATTTTTTCGTTGGTCTGGGTGAGAAGACTTGAACTTCCGGCCTCATGAACCCCATTCATGCACGCTACCAAACTGCGCTACACCCAGTTATTAACTATGTCATTATAAGAAAGAATTCGATAATTGACAACTGAAATTAAGTAAAAAGTTAAAAAAATAATATTTTGCGCTTTATATTAAAATATTCGCCTATCACGGATTCATTCGATAAATGGACGTATTGCTTGAAGTTTGTATTTCAAATGCTAAAAACATATGCTATGATTGAACAAGGAGATTATATGAAAGGCATACTTTGGAATCCATGGCACGGATGTCGTAAGTGCAGCGAGGGTTGCGCAAACTGCTTCGTGTTTTACCTGGACAGTAAACGAGATATAGCTACGGGCACGGTGCGACGTTCCAAAACCAATTTTTTCTTGCCGATGAAAAAGGACAGGCAAGGCGAATACAAGGTGAAGTCGGGGACGGAAGTCGCCACCTGTTTCACCTCCGATTTTTTTATTGAAGAAGCGGACGAATGGAGAGACGAAGCGTGGACAATTATAAAGAGCAGAAAGGATTTGGATTTTCTCATTTGCACCAAACGCATTAAACGCGCCGCGGACTGTCTGCCTGCCGATTGGCATGGCGGATACGACAATGTAGCTATTGCGGTTTCATGCGAGAATAAATCCGCCGCAAAGAGCAGGCTGCCGTATCTCATAGAATTGCCTGTGAAAAGAAGATATATCTTTTTGTCGCCGCTTTTGGAATACGTCCCGCTCGACGACTTTTTGCAAACGGGACTTATCGATATGGTGAGCGTCGGAGGAGAGTCGTATGAAAACGCGCGTACGTGCGATTTCGATTGGGTAAAGCAAATCAAGCGCGATTGCGATAAGTACGGCGTTAAGTTCGACTTCCACCAGACGGGCTCCAACTTTGTATATGAAGGGAGGCGTTACGCTATCAAGCATCACGACGAATACGAGCAGGCAAAAAAAGCTATGAAGCTGCTAAACAAACGATAATTCGTATAAATTTGAAATTAACGCTTCAATTGAATTCAAACCGTTTGACAATGACGCGATGTTGGGTTAGAATGTCCGTAATGCGGTTGTGGCGGAATTGGCAGACGCGCAAGATTCAGGTTCTTGTGAGCAGTACGTTCATGTGGGTTCAAGTCCCGTCAACCGCACCACGTCGAAACACGACGAATTTTGCAGAAAGACGGCTTTTGCCGTCTTTCTTGCTTTAACGTCGGTTTCTCCTTTTCCCAAAAAGTTCTTCGATACTTTTTGGGAGCCCCGATGTCTTTGCATCCTTTTCGGGTAGCAAAGACAATAAAAAATGTGTGCCATACGGTACGCATTTTTTATATAAAATGCGCGACCTGCTTGACAACATTTTTTTCGTTACTCCGCGCAAAAGATTGTTTTGCTATCAGCTCGAAAAAAGTACATGTCTCAAATATCCTTTCCGCACAATCTTTTGCTTGGGGGCGCTTCGCGCCTTTTCTGTTATTCAGTATTTTCGTCTAATTATACAATCTCGACCTATTCAGACCGGGACTTTTGCTTTTACAGAATTTATATTGCTGCTCATTTTTTTACCTACGTTGCAGGAAACATGGTTCATAATGAATTGCTGGATATAACTGAATTGATTATGTCTATAATAACAAAGTTTTGAATGGATTTTCAATAATTCACAGTATCGTTGTAAACTCCGACTCCGTTTCAATTTCGTATATCGAATTTAATATTGTAAATATAATATATACCTGTTATAATTATATTTATAATTTAGGGGGAATTTTTTATGGCGGATTATAGGGTATCGACCGAGCCGAAAGCGGGCGGCGACGGTGTCAATGTTACAGAAGACCGTATTTTGATAAGAAATTTGTTTATGTTCCCTTTGGGAACGCTCGGCAGGGATTTTCTGTACCACTTTTTCAACTCCTATCTGCTTACGTTTATACTGCTTACCAAATCTCTTACGGACGCTCAGTTTGCTTCTATAACAATAATAATTATCTGCGCCCGAATTTTCGACGCTTTGAACGACCCGATTATGGGCGGTATGGTGGAAAATACGCGCACTAAGTGGGGCAAGTACAAGCCATGGCAGCTCATAGGCTCTGTGCTGACGGGCGCGGTGGTTATAGCGCTTTTCAACGTAAATCTGAACGGCTGGGCGTTTATCGGCTTTTTGGCGTTTTCATACTTTATGTTCAGCATAACCTTCACGATGAACGATATATCCTATTGGGGAATGCTGCCCACGCTCACGTCCAACGCGCACGACCGCGATAAACTCACCTCGTTCACGCAGATAGCGGTTGCGGCGGGCGGCGGACTCGCGGGATTTTCGGTGCCTGCGCTAACGACGGGCGCAATCGGCAGCGCGATATTCGGCAGCGCCGTAACGGCATACGGCGTGCTCTCCGTGGTTGTGGCGGTCCTGATGGTAGGATTTCAGCTCTTCACTATCCTTGGCGTAAAGGAAAAGCCTTTGCCTGTGAATTTCGTGCGTACCGAGAGAATGAAGTTCAAGGATCTGTTCCGCGTGATTGTAAAGAATGACCAGCTGCTGTGGCTTTCGCTTATTATGCTTTTGTTCAACGTCGGTACAAACGTCGTAGGCGGAGGACTGAGCACGTTTTATATTTATTTCGAGTTCGGATACGACGGAATGCTTATCATTGCTTTCGGCATAGGCTTTGCAATCATATCTGTGATGTTTACGCTTTTGTATCCGTGGCTGTCCAAAAAGTTTACGCGTGATAAGGTGCTGTATTCGACGGGGCTTGCGATTATCGTAGGCTACCTTCTTATGATGGTTGTAGGTCTCGCTATTCCTTCGGCTTCCTCCTTCAAAACTCCGCTCGGCATAGCGAAGTTCGCCTTGCTTACAATACTTTACACCGTCGTGGGTTGGGGGCAGGGCTTTTATATGATTATGGTCATAAATATGGCGAATACCGTCGAGTACAACGAATATAAGACTGGCAAACGCGATGAGGGGCTCATATTCTCGATGCGACCGCTGACCGCAAAGCTCGGCTCCGCGCTTATGCAGGGCGTGGTGTCTATCGTGTTTATGATTGCCGGCGTGGTTACGGTGACAAATAGCATTTCGGGTCTCGAAAATCAGCAGAGCGCGGGACTGATCAGCGCGGAGGTAAAGCTCGCTCGGATAAACGAGGTTATCGCGGGCGTATCCAAGCAGAGCAAGACGGTGCTTTTGGTGTGCATGTGTCTGATACCTGTTGCATTTATGACCGTAGCGCTTATTTTGTATAAGAAAAAATGTATTCTCAACGAAAAGAAGATGAGCGAAATGATGGCGGAAATAGCCGACCGCAAGGAGATGGAAGAGGACGAAGAGCCTAATGAAATTGCAGTTGCGCCCGACGCGGAAAACGTGCTTTGTGAGGATAAGGAAGTATGCGAGAATGCGGAGCCGTTCGCAGAAGAATCTCCGATAGACGACGCCGTTTCGGAAGAGGTCTCGGCAGAGTGCGAGGTCGGAGACGGGCAAATCGCGGAGTGCGAGGTCAGGTCGCTTTTGGAGGATAAAGTGCGCGGAAATCCCGAAACGGATATCGAATAAAGTTGATTATGACGTTGGTTTTGCCAGAAACTGCATTTTAGCGCGCGGTATTTCAGATATTGCGTTCAAACGTTTGACAAAATCGGAGCATTTTGTTACATTAGATGTCGAGCCGCTCGAACGTGGTCTATTAAGTCAGTCATTTTTGTCTGCACCTAGGTCGGCGAGACTGGTTAGAGGAGGTAAAGTATGTACGCAATCGTTGAGTGTGGCGGAAAGCAATACAGGGTCGAGAAGGATATGCTGGTGAAGGTTGAGAAAATCAACGCGGAAGTCGGCGCCAACGTCGAGCTTAAAGTATTGATGGTCGCAGACGGCGGAAACGTCAAGGCAGGCTCGGAAGCCGCCGCGTGCAAGGTGACGGCGACCGTCAGCTCGCAGGGCAAAGCGCCGAAGGTCTTGATTTTCCACTATAAGTCAAAGAAGCAAATCAGAAAGCGTCAGGGACATCGTCAGCCGTATACGGAATTGAAGATAGTTTCCATCGAGGGCTAAATGGTAAAGGTGAAGTTCTCAACGTCGGACGGAAAGTTTGTCGGGGTGGAGTGCGAAGGGCATTGCGAATATGCCGACGCGGGCGAAGACGTCGTGTGCGCCGCGCTCTCATCCGTGATACAGACGGCGGTGCTCGGGCTTATGAAGGTGCTGGGCATTGCGGTAGGCTATGAAACCGAGGAAAAGAGAGGATATCTCAAAGCGGTTCTGCCCAAGTCTATGAGCAAATCCGACGAGCACGACGCGGACGTGATTTTGAGGACGGCATATTTCGGAGTGTCCGATCTCTATGAAACTTTTTCGGACTTTATATCTTTGGAGGTAGAATAATATGTTTATAAATATTCAATTGTTCGCGCATAAGAAAGGAACGGGTTCCTCTCACAACGGTCGTGACAGCGAATCCAAGCGTCTCGGTCCCAAGCGTGCGGACGGACAGTTTGTGCTTGCAGGCAATATTCTCGTGCGTCAGAGAGGCACGAAGTATCATCCGGGCAACAACGTGTCCATAGGCAAGGACGACACGCTGTTCGCTCTCATCGACGGCGTAGTCAAGTTTGAGCGCGTCGGAAAGGACCGTAAGCAGGTATCTGTTTACGCACAGGAAAACTGATTGAAAGCGCCGTTTGAAACGGCGCTTTTTTCATATCGTTCAAGTAGCCGACGTTATAGAAGCGGATTGGGCAACGGCAAAAACTATAAGGCAAGATTTATTTAAGCGCACTGATGAGATTTGAAATTCCGAAAACTCCATACTTCGATATAGGGCAGACGCTTGGCTGCGGACAGGTGTTCCGCTTTGTGAAAAAGGACGGCAATTACAGGTTGTTCGCCCTAAGTCACCGCGCGGAAATAGAGGATAAAAAAGACAGATACGACGTCGATTGCGACGACGCGGAGTTCTTCCAAAAATACTTTGACTTTGACACGAACTACGAGCTTATACAGTCGGAACTGGATGATAAAGGTCTACTTTCGTCGGCAATGGAGTACGGAAGAGGCATACATATTTTAAGGCAGGACGCGGCTGAAACCGTGTTTTCATTTCTCATTTCGCAGAACAATCATATCCCGAGAATAAAGGGAATTATCGAGAGAATGTGCGAGGGTCTGGGCGAGGATATGGGCGGCTATCACGCGTTCCCAACCGTCGAGGCTTTGGCGGGAGCGGGGGAGGAGTATTTTGCGTCGATAGGCGCGGGATACAGAGCCGCTTATCTCGACAGAACAGCAAAGGCGCTCGCGACCGTCAAAAGCGTAGACGGGCTCATGGAGCTGGACACCCCGACTCTCAGAGCGGAGCTTATGTCTTTGCACGGCGTGGGAAGAAAAGTGGCGGACTGCATATTGCTTTTCGGCTTTAACAGATTTGACGTTTTCCCCGTAGATACATGGATAAAAAAGGTGTTCGAGCAGGATTATCCGAAGGTTCCCGCCGACAAATTGTCCGTTTTACTGGTCGAAAAGTACGGAAAATATGCCGGTTTTGCACAACAATGGCTGTTTTACTATAAAAGAGAAAAAAAAGTATAGACAAATTTGTCTTTATAAGTTAAAATAAGATATATAATATTACAGTTATGCGGTTCGTGCGATTCGGACCGTCAGAGGAGAGATTTATGGCAGCAAGTAAAAAATACGTCGTTCTTGCGGATATCGAAAGCGTCAGAGTGCCTTACAGCGTGTTTGCGGCGGCGCTTGAAGAGCTTTCCCGTATCGGTGAGGTCGCGGCCTGCAAGTTTTACGGCTATTCGGCAAAACGTACAAAGGATTACGGCGAGTTCATTCAGGAAAACAGCTATGACGCGCTTTCCGCTCTTCCCAGAAAGAGAAAGGGCAAACTTGACCTTCGTCAGGTTATAGACGCGGCGAGACTTGCTCAATTCCCCAATATCGACGGATTTTTTATCATCTACGGCAACGGGGACATCACTCCGCTTATCGCGTATCTCAAAGCCTATGGCAAGGACGTTATCGCCGGCGTTATAGAGCCCGACAAAAACTCCGTGCTCTGCAACAAGGTCATATATCTCGATCCCAACGCGACGACGCAAACGGTTCTCAATTCCGGATATAAGAAGGTCAGCCCCACGGCGGCGGCTGTCGCTCCCAAGAGAGCGGCGGTGAAGCGCGAGCCCGTAAATACGGCTCAACCCGCGCCTCAGCCCGTTGTACAGCAGGCGCAGCCCGTACAGCAGCCCGCGCCTCAGCCTGTTTCTACGACGACCGAAAATCACTACTACCACGTATATCAGGCGGAGCCGCAGCCCGCTCCTCAACAAACGCAGCAGAATGCGGACGACGCGGCGCAGATGGCTTTGTTGCTTGAACAGTTCAACAAAATCATTTCCGGCGCTGACGATGAATAATATAAGTTCACTTAAAACCGCTCCTTGCATGGAGCGGTTTTTATATTTTTGAGACCGAAATCGGCTTTGGAATTCGGCATATAAGTCGGGAGTTGCATTAGAGAAGCGCTATAATAGTTCGGACGTAAATTAATCAGCGATAAACCTAAATGCTCTTTGACTTACATTATCTTGACAATTATACAAATATATGTGTATAATAATACAAAAAAAGGAGATTATTTTTTATGGCAAACAAGAAAAAGTCGTCTTCATCAAACAGCTCGTCGAATAAGCATACGGTGAGCTTGAACAAGGTCGCATTCTGGACTATCGTCTCGGCGGCAATTTTATATCTCGTGGGAATCATATGTTCCGCAATAGGCTTCGGTTCCGCAAGGCTTGTCGTGGGCGTGTTGCAGGGTATCGCAACGGCAGTTATGGTGACGATAGTATCTATCGTGGCGTGGAGATATGTGAGCAAAAAACAGGTCGTATGGAAAGTGCTTTATTTCGTATGCCTGCTTATCGTGGTTGTAGGAATTATTATTCCTCTCGTGCTGTAAAAGCCGATAGTGGATACGAAAACCGCCGTTAATTAACGGCGGTTTTTTTATAGGATTGCTTTATTTCAGAATGACAGCGGTGTCTTATTTTTGTAGGTACAAAAGCGTATCGTATAGCCGTTGTCCAGTACGGGTTCGGAAATATATGAGCATTCCCAGTTGTTCATCTCGTCCAAATTGTCAAAGAATACGCTCGCATCGCCGTCCGCTTCGACCTTGGTGATTATGGCTTCCTCGCAGTAGGGCAGCATCGTATGATACATCATCGCTCCGCCTATGACGTAGGTGTCGTCCGTATCGTAGCGGCGAGCAGCTTCCGACAGCTCTTCGAGCGACCTCGCGAGAACGTAGCCCTTTTCCTGCGCGTCCGCATTTGAACCGTCCGGATTGAGCACTATGTTGACTCTTCCTTTTAGCGGCATTCCGTTTGGGAAAGAGCGCAGGGTATTGCTTCCCATAATCACTGTTTTCCCTTTCGTATGCGCGACGAAATGTCTCATATCCTCTTTCAGATGAAAGAGCAGGTCGTTGTTTTTGCCGATTCCCCATTTGCTGTCAACCGCGACGATAAGTTTCATATTGCCACCTCGATTTTTTTGTCGAGCTTGGTAAAGCAGTAGTTTTCAAGATCGAAGTCGTCAACGGTGAAGTCGTAAAAATTCTTTATGTCCTTGTTCATTTTGAATACGGGCGCGGGATACTGAGGATTTTGCAGAATCTCTTCCACAATGGGTACGTGCCTGTCGTAGATGTGTGCGTCGCTGATAACGTGAACGAACTCTCCGACTTCGAGTCCGCTTACCTGCGCCATCATATGTACCAGCACCGCGTACTGAACGACGTTCCAGTTGTTTGCCGTGAGCGTATCCTGACTGCGCTGATTGAGTATCGCGTTGAGCCTGTTGCCCGTGACGTTGAACGTCATAGAATATGCGCAAGGGTAGAGGTGCATTTCGTTAAGGTCGGCAAAATTGTAGATACTTGTGAGTATTCTGCGCGACTGCGGATTGTGTTTGAGGTCGAAGAGAACGCGGTCGACCTGATCGAATTCGCCCTCTTTATATTTGTGTTTTATGCCGAGCTGATAGCCGTACGCTTTGCCGATTGAACCGCTCTCGTCCGCCCAGCTGTCCCATATATGGGAATTGAGCTCGTGCACGTTGTTGCTCTTTTTCTGCCATATCCAAAGCAGCTCGTCTATCGCGGACTTGAAGGGCGTTCGGCGAAGCGTAACGATAGGAAATTCCTTCGATAAGTCATAGCGATTGACGATACAGAATTTTTTTATCGTATGCGCGGGCGTTCCGTCCTGCCATACGGGGCGGACGGGCAGACCCTCGTCGGAAATGCCGTTGTCTATTATGTCACGGCAGGTATTGATGAAAATTTGGTCGGCTATGCTCATAAAAATTTACCTCATACGTTTTATACGGCACTTTATAGTTCTGTTTTGTGTATATAAAATGCCGTATATTGATTTTAGCTTTGATTTTTTCAATCTTTTATGACAAGCTGTGCGTTGAGCTCCTTCACGAGCTCCGCAGGTAGCTTGGTGACCTTTCTGTCATAGGTGACAAGTCCGTTTATCTCTTCCTCGACGTCGCTGACCTGCGTGTATACCGTCGCGGAAAGTCCTTTGTCGATGTTGGGAATTATGCGCTTTTCATACAGCTTTTTGAAAGCGTTTGCAAACGCAGACGGGGATTTATAAATGCGGTAGCCGAAGGATTTGTCGGGACTGAACACGTGTCCGTCCGTCTTGATCGAGTATCCGCCGAATTCGCTCAGCACCAAACAGCGCTTGTCCTTGGGCATACGAATAGGCTTGAAATATATATGCATGCTCTTTGTGTCCGACGTGCCCTTGCCCTGATCGTTCCAGCCCGACACGCTGTCGATAAGACGTGTGGGGTCGATTGCTTTCATTTCGTTTGTAATGCGCACGGAATCGAACTGTCCCCAGCCCTCGTTGAAGGGAACCCAAGTGGACAGGGATACGCAGTTTTTGAGATAATTCATGGTCGTGCGTACTTCGCGCTCGAACTCGTCGCGACCTTCCTTATCCTGTCTTGCGAGGCGCTTGTACGCTTTTTCATTGTCGTCCTTGATATGAATTTCGAGGAAAGCGAGCACGCCTATATACATCATTTTATATTTCGTACCGCCCGTCACCATATCCTGCCATACGAGAACGCCTTCCTTGTCGCAGTGATAGTACCAGCGCAGAGGCTCTATCTTTATATGCTTTCTTATCATATTGAAGCCCATGGATTTTACGAGCTTCACGTCATATTCGAGCGCGGCGTTGGAGGGCGGAGTGAGCATTCCGTCCGACCAATAGCCCTGATCGAGCACTCCCGTATGGAAATATGGCTTATTGTTCAGCCCCATACGCTTGAAGCCTTTGCTGTCGGTGACCCAGCTGAATTTGCGCATTCCGAAATAGGACTTTACGATATCGTCGCCGATTTTGAAAGCGAGGTCGTAGAGTTTGGGATTTTCGGGGGACCACAGCTCGTAGCCTTCGAGTGTGACGCTTACGCTGTCGCCTGTCGCGACCGCCTGCGCCATAACCTTTTCGCCGTCGAGCACAAGAACGTCAACGGGCAGGTTTTCGGATTTTTCGAATTTGAGATTGAGAGTATCGTTGTCGATATCGGGCACGATGGTCACGTCCTTCAAGTATGCCTTCGGAACGCTTTCAATCCAGACGCTCTGCCATATGCCCGACTGAGGCGTATACCATATCTGCCCGTGCTTCATAGCCTGTTTTGCGTGAGTGTGATAAGAGGTGTCAGAAGGGTCGGTGACGACAAGCGTGATTGTGTTTTCACCCTCGGTTATAGCGTTGGTGACGTCTAGGAAGAAGGGCATATATCCGCCGCTGTGCTCGCCGACGGTAATCCCGTTCAGGGCGACCTTGCATTCAAAATCCACCGCGCCGAAATGAATGAACGTACGCGCCTTCAAAAATCCGCTCCGCACGTTGAACGTACGTCGATAATACAGCGCGTCGTCGGGCATAACCTGCGTGCCCTCGGGAAGACCCGAAAGAAGCGATTCGGGAGAAAACGGCACTAAAATTTTGCCTTGGTAGTTCCCGTCGAAGCGTTCGCTCTTGCGCAGAATGGCGTAATCCCATTTGCCGTTGAGCGTCATATAGCTGTCTCTTGCGAATTGCGGACGTGGATACTCCGCAAGGGGAGTATCGCTTACTTCAAAAGGTGTGCGAAGTCTGACTGTTTTCATAATTTCCTCCAATATGCAGTAATTATATCATAAACAACCTTAGCTAACAAGAGTAAGTTTAATTTTTTTGAAGAGGCGGACGTGCGTTTTGCGATTGACCGCATATTCGCGCCGTGATACAATAAACGTGCGAAACGGAGGTGTTTTATGAAACTTTTCATCGGCTCGGACGTGCACGGCTCGGAAGCGAACTTAGTAAGGTTTTTAAGCGCGATAGATAAAGCTAAGGATAACAGAGAAGAGGTGAAAGCCGTGCTTCTCGGAGATATATACAATCACGGTCCGCGCAACCCCTTTCCCGAGGGATATGCTCCTATGAAGGTTGCCGAGCAACTCAACGCAAGAAAGAATATTTTTTCCGTAATCAAGGGCAACTGCGACAGCGAGGTCGACCAGATGATAAGCGAATTTCCGATACTTGACGACTTTTCCATGCAGTGGCAGGGACGTACTCTTTATTTCACTCACGGGCACAGGCATAACCCCGATTTGCCGGTTGAAAACGCAAAAGAGGGAGATATAGTCTTTTACGGACATTTTCACAACCCGCGATATAGCGTTATAGACGGCGTGCGCTACGTATGCGTCGGCGCTCTCGGACTAAGTCCCGAGGGAGCGCAAAGAGCCTATGCGGCCGTTGACGATAGGAATGTAAGGGTCGTCGCGCTCGACGGCGGTGAAACTTTGATTGAATTCGACATCTGATTTGCTATGCGGCGGTTATTATAAGTTAGCCAATGCCGTGCGAGTAAATAACCGCTTTAAGCGGTCGGTTTTATAAAGGGGATATTTGGTATTGTCAATCGCTTGATAAATCTTCAAGCGGGTGATACAATATATTCAACATAGACCCTTGTTTTCAGGAAGTTGTAGAGCATTGCGCGTAAAGTGCCGTTTGAACGGGGGGTGTCGGCGGACGAAAAGCATAGGCTTGCGGTGCAATGTTCACTCCCGCTTCACTTTTGCGAGAAGTGCTTCCTCGGGAGGTGCTTTTTTGATTTATTCGGAAGCTATCGATTATATCCGCAATATCGAGCGCGGCGGTTCCGATTACGGAATAGAGCGTATGCGCGAGCTTCTCGCGTTTTTGGGTAGTCCCGACGCGCGACTCAAATTCGTGCACGTCGCGGGCACAAACGGAAAAGGCTCCGTCTGCGCCTATCTTACGTCGATATTGAAATGCGCGGGCTATAAGGTGGGCACGTACAATTCCCCCTCGGTGTTCCGCTACAACGAGCGTTGGACTGTAAACGGCGAAACGCTGTCCGACGAGCTTGTCGCGAGATATATGAGCAAGGTACGAGCCGTCATAGAAAGGGAAAACGCACGCCGTGAGTTTCACCCCACTGCGTTCGAGATTGAGACGGCTGTTGCAATGCTCGCGTTCGCGGAGCAGGGCTGCGATATCGCGGTTCTGGAAACGGGGTTGGGCGGACGCTGGGACGCGACCAACGCGATTGCTCAAAAGGAGCTCGCCGTGATAACCCCGATAGGTCTCGACCACTGCGCGTTGCTTGGCGATACGCTCGGTGAGATTGCGGCGGAAAAGGCGGCGATAGCGGAGAATTCTGTCGGACGCACCGTCGTCACATGCGCACAGTGCGAGGAGATAATGCAAGAGATTTCGAGACCGTATCTTATCGCGGACGGAAAGAAAATAAGATACGCCGCCGACGTGCGAATATGCGACGGCGCGCGGCTTATGGAACGGAGTTTGGACGGACAGGTTTTCGAGTATCGCGGCAGGATATATAGAATCGGAATGCTAGGCGAGCATCAGCTTCAAAACGTCTGTATTGCGATATGCGCGGTCGAGATTTTGAGAGAAAGAGACTGGGAAATACCCGACGGCGCGCTTGAAGACGGACTTGAAAGCGCAGTATGGCATGCGCGCTTTGAAATAGTAAAAAATGCGCAAACTAGGTTTAATCTGCTTGTTCCGCAAGATAAAGTGTTGATTTTTGACGGCGCTCACAATCCGCACGGCGCGACTGCGCTTGTGAAAGCGCTTAAAGATTATTTCCCCGACGGCAAAATTCATATGGTTGTCGGAATGCTTGCGGACAAGGACACGGACGGCGTTATAAAGCTGCTTGCGCCGCTTGCATGCAGAGCGACGGCAGTTACTCCGTCTTCGCCGCGCGCGCTCGATAAGGGCGAATTAAAACGGAAAATTTGCAAATACGTCGCGTGCAACGAGGGCGTCGGCGTGCGCGACGCGGTGCAGTCGGCGCTCGCAGGAGACTGCGACGTCGTTGTGCTTTGCGGCTCGCTTACGCTGTTTGCGGATTTGATTGAAAAATGAAACGGAGGCTCGTATGGTCGATAAACAAAGGATAGAAAAAGCGGTGCGCGAAATACTTTGCGCAATAGGCGAGAACCCCGACAGAGAGGGGCTTATCGAAACGCCCGAGCGCGTTGCGAGAATGTACGAAGAGATCGCCGAGGGCTACGGAAAAACCGCCGCCGAGCCTCTGTCGCGCGTTTTTGAAGCGGAAGGAAGCTCGCTCGTAATCGAGCGCGATATTTCGTTTTCGTCCACCTGCGAACACCATCTTATGCCATTTTTCGGCAAGGCGCATATTGCGTATATTTCGGACGGCAGGGTGGTCGGACTGTCCAAGCTCGCAAGAACGGTGGAAGTTTACGCGAGGCGTTTGCAGTTGCAGGAGCGTATGACGGCGCAGATTGCCGACAGCGTTTATAATGAGCTGGGCGCGAAAGGCGTTATGGTTGTCGTAGAGGCGGAGCACACCTGTATGACTGCGCGCGGCGTGAAAAAGGTCGGCAGCAGAACGGTGACGACAGCGGTGAGGGGAGAGGTCCCCGCCGAGGTGCGCGCAAAACTCCTTAATCTCAATTGAGAAGCCTTGTAAAAGTAAAACTAATCATTGGCGAATTTACGTGAATAGGATATGAAACGAATATACAATTTCAAGGCAGGAAATAAAACCTTTACGGGCGGAACGCACGTTATGGCGATTCTCAACGCCACGCCCGACAGCTTTTACAGCGCGAGCAGATTGCAGGACGACGCAGTGAAAAGAGCGGGAGAAGCGATTGCTCAGGGCGCGGCAATCATCGATATAGGGGGTCAGTCAACCCGTCCGAGCGCAAAGCCCGTCGGAGCGCTCGAAGAGATGGGCAGAGTTCTGCCCGCAGTCGAAGCGGTGAGAGCGGCGTATCCCGAGGCAGTTATTTCCGTGGATACGTTTTATACGGAGGTCGCAGGCGCGTGTGTCGAGGCGGGCGCGGATATGATAAACGACGTCAGCTGTTTAAGAGCGGAGGGGATGGCGCGGCTGATTGCTGATACGGGGGTATCCGCGTGTATTATGCACGACAGGCGCAGCTCTAAGATAGAGGATTTGTTTTTGGATAAGCAGCTGGGGCTTGAAAGAGCCGTATCGCAGTTGCTTTCGGCGGGAGTACGCGCGGACAGAATACTCCTAGACGGCGGAATAGGCTTCAACAAAAACAACGGCGAGGACTGGGAGCTTCTCAGAGGCTACGGCAGACTTATGGACGAATTCCCCGAGTATCCGTTTTTGCTGGGAACCTCGCGCAAATCTATGTTCGGGGGCGAGGCGGATAGCAGACTGTCGGCAACTCTGGACAGCACCGCGCTGGCGGTCAGGGAGGGCGTATTGTTTGTACGCGTGCACGACGTAAGCGATAATAAAGCGGTCATAGACGCTTATTCGTAATAGCATAATCAAACTTATTGACAGTCGGAGTCGGCTATTTAAGATTGAATCGGAGAAGTATATGGACAGGATTATCATAAAGGATTTTGAAGTGCGCGCGTGTCACGGTGTGAACCCCGAGGAAAAAACGGAGAAGCAGAGATTCCTTTTTACAGCGATAATGAGCGTGGATATAAACGAAGCCGCAGAGCGCGACGACCTGACCGCAACGGTGAGCTATGCTGCGGTCAAAAAGCGCATTCAGTCATTTTGCGAGGGGAATTGCTTCGACCTTATTGAAACTCTCGCCGCGAGACTTGCCGAGGTCATATTGCTTGAATTCCCCAAAGTACGGGCAATAGATTTGACGGTGAAGAAGCCCGACGCGCCTATGAGCGGAGTTTTCGACTACGTTGCCGTCAACGTTACGGCGGCGTGGCACAAGGTATATCTTGCGCTGGGGTCGAGTGAGGGGGACAGGAGCGCGAATCTGGACTTTGCGATAAGCGAGCTTAAAGCAGACCGCCTTATCGCGAGCATCAGGGAAAGCGCAAGAATGGAGACCGAACCGTATGGCGGCGTGGCGAAGGGTAGCTTCCTTAACAGCGCGGTGGAGTGCTATACGCTGTATTCACCCCAAAAACTGCTTGAAAAAATTCATGCGATTGAGCAGGACGGCGGCAGAGTGCGCAAGGAGCGTTGGGGGGACAGAACGCTGGATATAGACATAATCTTTTTTGACGATACCGTCATTGAGGACGAAGATTTGTGCATTCCCCATCCCGATATGGCAAACAGAGATTTTGTTCTCAAACCGCTCTTAGAGCTTTGCCCGAATAAGGTGCATCCGCTGCTGAATACGAGAGTGCGCGATATGCTCGCCGTTTTAAGCGCCGAATCGGGAAATTAAATTACGTTTATAATTTCAAAAATTTTGTATATTTTCAACTTTTAATCCACGTTTAACGGCTTAATGCATATGCGTGTAAACAAATTTGTGTATTCATTTTTTACATGTATATATTAGCTATAATAGTAATACTAATATAAATGCGAGTCTGTCTCGTAAACGGAGGTTTATTATTATGGCAAAAAAGAACGATTACTTTGGACTTAGTTGGATAGTAAGTCTTATTCTCGCAATCATCCCAATCACGTCTTTGATTTGCGGCGTTATCACCAGAATTCAAGAGGGCAAGATTGTAGCCGGTATTCTGCGTTTGCTGCTTGGCTGGAACATCATCTGGATTCTGGACATCGTATTTATGATTGTCAAGAAAGAGATTTTCCGCATCCTTCCCTGCTGATAGGAAAGAGTTTAGATTGATTAAGCGTCGCCGTGTGGCGACGCTTTTCATATTTGAATATAGATTTTAGTTTAAGTTGAGCGTTGTATAATAACTTTTATAGAGTGTTATAAAATGCCTGAAACTTCAACAGTATCATGAAAGCCGTGTCGATTGGTTGCAGACAGATTCCGAATCCGAAGAATAAAAAAAGCCCGTTTTCGGGCTTTTTCGTTATCGCTTTTTGTTGTGTACAATTAATATCAGAATATCGTGATAGTATGTGTGGTGTTGAGCACGAGCAGGATTATATACGTTATATATCCCGCAAGCATCAGCGCGCCCTGCCAACGCTTGAATTTGCCCATAATAAGAGCGGGTATCATAGCAAATCCCGCAATCGCAAGGCAGAAGGGGAAGTCCAGAGTGAGCGCCTGAGACTCAACTGGCAACGGAGTTCCGTATTTGGCGGAGGATATAAACGCGCATATAGGGAGTATCAAAGTAAGGTCGATTATGTTTGCGCCGATTATATTTCCGACAGACAGGTCGGCTTTCTTTTTTATTATCGCGGTTATGGTTGTGACAAGCTCGGGCAGAGAGGTTCCAACCGCAAGAATGGTTACGCCGATTATTTCTTCCGACACGTGGAGCTTAGAAGCGAGAGCGGAGCCGTTGTCGCACATAAGCTGAGCGCCCAATACTATCGCCGCCGCACCCAGTATGAACATAATTATGTTTTTTGCTATGTCCTTGCGCTCGATGACCATTCCGCTTCTTTTGACGGTGATTTTTTTCGCGTTTTGGGCGGTGGCGTAATACGTAAGAACGCCGTTTCCAAGTATTTTAGGCTCGACGGTTTTGTCGAGGACGTCGGGCTTTACGTCGGGAGCGAGCTTTGTCTGTTTCTTTGCGCTTATGACGTTTTCAATCATGAATGCAACGAAAACGAGCAGAACGATAAGCGCTTCCCACCAAAGCATTTTTCCGCCTGCCGCGCTCATGCCCCAGAGCACCGCAACGGCGACGATAAGCAAAATCATCTTTGCGGCATAGTCCTTACGCTTGAAAGATGCGGGGATAAAGAGTAGGGAAATCGCCATAATCAAAGCGATATTGCAGTTGACCGAGCCTACGGCGTTGCCTATCGCCATTCCCGCGTTGCCCTGCGAGGCGGCGATAGAGGATACCAGTATCTCGGGCAGGGTGGTCGCAAGGCTTACGATTGTCGCGCCGATGATGAAGGTCGGGATGCCCGACACCTCGGCTATCCAGCTCGCCGCGTCGACAAACCAGTCTCCGCCCTTGACGACTAGAATTATTCCGAGAGCGAGCAAAAGCACGCAGCCCGCAGTGCTGCCTACCGCAAACGTTGAAGATAAAGTTGATGCTATCATATTCTCTCTTCCTTATGCCGTGCGCCGCGTTTATCACGCGTATGCGCGACCAGAACTAAACTTAGCACATAAGATGATATTAGTCAATAGCAAAATCAATGCGTAAACATATTTAGCATCCGTTTGGGTATATAAAATTAAAGCGACCCGACGGGTCGCTTTTTGCTTTATTCTTCCACTGCTTCGAGTTTTTCCGTCGCCGCTTCTATTTTATTGGATTTAAGCAGGTCGCGGATTTCTTTTAGAAGCTCCAAGGTCGCGTCTGACGCCGCTTTTGCGGGAGCGGGCTCGACTGCGGGAATCTCTTCGACTGCAATTTCGGGAGCTGCTTCCTCCTCGGCGGTTTCGTCTTTTTTATCGAATTGTTTCTTTATACCCTCGGCGCTTTTTTTGCCCATATCTCTGGCGGTATTTATGGCTTTGATGATTGCAAACAACACAAGAGCGGTGAGCAGGAAGGTTATAATCGCGGAGATAACCGCGCCCCAGTCGAGAACGAGAGCCTCTCTCAATACTGCGCCCGTATTAACGTCGATGACCGCGGGGCGAAGCTCGGTTATGAGGTCGCCTGTTTCGGAAATCGGAATCCAGTTGATAAGCGGTTTCAAAATTCCGTTCACAAGCGCGGTGATTATCGCGGTGAACGCAGAACCGATTATCATACCTACAGCAAGGTCGAGCACGCTGCCTTTGCTGACAAAAGTTTTGAATTCTTTCAAAAGTTTGAATTTAGGTTTTTTCATATCTTTCTCCTTAACTCTTATATAGGAATAATATACAATGACGAGCGCGGTTGTCAAGCCGTATAAAAATTTGTCGAATGTTTGCTAAGAAAGTTGACATATATTTGCTCTCGGTGTTACTATAAACGAGCTAGGGGTGCCGAAAGGCTGAGATTATACCCTTCAACTTGTGAGATAATCCTCGCGAAAGGAAGCTGCCGCAATCGAAAAATATTTTTTCGTCGGCATATGCAAAATTATCCGCTTTTTGAACCCCCTGAGCGACAGGAGGTTTTTTTATGTATGATATCGTCAAAGGCTTATATGAGGGCGCGTCGTCGGTTTTGCTGTACCTTGCCATAGCCGTTATCGGTTGCGTGGTTGCGGTTGGACTTCTCGTATACTTTTTCAAGCGCGACAGGTTTTCTGTGTTTGTCAAGTATGCGGTTGGCATAGTCGCGGGGCTTGCAATATGCGCTCTCGTGATAATGACTTATCTCAGATTTGAATGCATAAAGGCGGATGAGGATATCGATATGTCCGATATGCTTTTCTATCCTATACTTGCCGAGCTTATAATCGCCGTTGCGGGCGCAGTCGCTATGCTCGTGTGCTCACTCTTCAACAAAAAGGCGACCAAAATCGCGGGTATCGTCGCCGCAGTCGGCTTGGTGGGAGGATTTATCGCGATAATGGTGGAGATGGCAAAATACTATCCCACCGTCAAGGACTGGTATCAGTACACCAACACGACGGGACTTATCGTGTCGGGAATTATATTTATGCTCGTAATTGCCGTCATATATTTCTTAGGCGATAAGCGGAAGATAAGCGATACGCGTTCTATCGTGTACGGGGCGGTCGCCGTCGCGCTGTCGTTTGCACTGTCCTACGTGAAATTTTTCGCGCTTCCTCAGGGCGGTTCGGTTACGTTCGCGAGTCTGCTTCCGCTTATGATATACTGCTGTATGTTCGGCACGCGCCGCGGCACGCTGGTGTGCCTCGTCTACGGATTGCTTCAAGCGATTCAGGACCCGTGGATCTTGCACCCGATGCAGTTCTTGCTCGATTATCCGCTCGCGTTCGGTCTTATAGGCGTAAGCGGCATTTTCGTCGAGAAGAAAGTGTTCAAGGACAAAAAGATAATCGGCTTTATCGTCGGCGGAATTGTCGCAGTGGTCGGAAGATACGTATGTCACGTGCTTTCGGGCGTGTTTGCTTTCGCGGAGTTTGCAAACGTCAATTCTGCGCTCGTATACAGTCTTACGTACAACAGCTTTGCGTTTGCGGATATGGCGATCGCGCTTGCGGCGGGGTCTATGCTGTTTCTCTCAAAGGCGTTCACTGCCCAGATGGATAAGTCGGGCGATATAGGCGGAAAAGCGCAGATCGAAGCGATAGAGGCGGCGGACGACGATGACGACTTCGTATATCCCGACGATAAAATATCTGTCAGTGAAAAAACGGAAGCGGAATCTAGTGAGCGGACAGATTCGGAAGAATTGCAGACCGATATCTTAGAGGATAACGCGGAGCAATATGAAGAGCCCGAAACGAAAGAGAACTGAAAATTCAATAAATTTACAGATAAACGCAAAAGCAACCGAGGTCTTCGGTTGCTTTTGTCAAAGGAGATTTGATTTATAAAAGAATGATTATTTCGTTTTACGTAATATATACGACGGCGCACTCGCTTTTATTGGCAAAATAGAAAATTTTGTAAATTTTTTTCAAAAGCCTTTTATATATCGGAAAACCAACACTCCGCCGTATCTTACGTCGATATGCACTTTTGTCCCAAGAGATACGTTTGAGAGTCCCCGCGCTCCGCTTGTGGTAAGCATAAGGTCGGAGAGCGGATATTCGAGGTTTTGTGAATTTGTGACAATCGCGTTGCCTCCGAAGGGCAGAATGGAAATTATTTCGCCCTTTTGGGATGGTAAATCGAATTGACCCGTTACGTAATACAAATCCAGCCCGTCTTCCTCCGCTTTTACCTTCATCCCGAGGTCGCGCGCGAGCTTCATAAGCGCAAAGTTGCAAAGAGTATGGTCGTATCTTCCGCCGAGTACTCCGTAAAACACGACTTCGTCCGCGCCGAGACTGTCGTGAGCGAAGTAAACGGCAAGCTCTCCGTCGCTCGCGTTCTTGTGCGGGTCGTGCTTTACTACCGTGGCTTCGCAGTCCTCCGGCAAATCCAGAGAGTCGAAATCGCCGAGTATTACGTCGGGGGAGACGGGACATAAATTATAACCGCCGTCGCAGCATATGATTTTGTCCGCTTTTATTTTTCTTGTTACGGGCGAGCCGCTGTTGAGAATTATCGCTGTTTTCATATCGCTAGCATAGCATATCCGATTGAGAATTGCAATAAGCGCGTCGGCAAGGAAATTTGTGCGGATTATGTCGCAAATTGCGCAAATAATGTCCGCGTACGCCTTGTAAAAAGTCGTCGTTTACGATATAATAAATTCCGAGGTGAAAATATGCGGCAGTTCAGGCTTAAAAGTTTTGACAATAACGAAATCTTCGTTACGCTGTGGGACGACGTTCCCTCTCCCGTCGGCGTGGTTCAGCTCGTGCACGGTATGTCCGAATACGCGGGCAGATACGATGAATTTGCCGAATATCTCAACTCGCGCGGTTATATCGTATTTGCCGACGACCATCGCGGACACGGACGTACGGAAACTCCCGAAAACCGCGGCAGACATAAGGGCGACGTGTTTGACAAGACGCTCAACGACGAGCTGTTTTTTTACGGTTGGCTTAAAGAAAAATTTTTACTGCCCGTGTATCTTGCGGGACAGAGCTACGGCAGCTTTATATGTCAGGCGATAGCGCAATGCGATACCGACATAAAAGCGATCGCGCTTCTCGGCTCGGGGCATATGAGAGGACTGTTTACGTTCGGCAAAATCGCCGTCGCGCCTCTTGCTCTTATCGCGGGAAATTGGAGACCCAATCTCAATAAGCGCAACAACTGGGTGAACAGCGTACCCGAGCGCAGAGCGCAGATACATGCCGACCCGTGCGCCTGCTCGCCTATGAGCGTGGCGTTCAGCTACTATATGATGAAAAACACTTCAAAGCTATACGGAAAGCGCGCGCTTGCAAATCTCAATCCGATGAGCTCGATAGCGATTTTCAGCGGCGCGGACGACGCGGTGGGACGTAAGGGCAGAGGCGTCAGAAAGTTGAGAGACATGTACAAGGCGTGCGGCATAAATTGCGAGCTTCATCTTTACGAAGGCGCGCGGCACGATATAGCGTTCGAGCATTGCGGCAAGCAGGTGCAAAGAGACGTTGCGGATTTTTTCGATAAATTCGTCATATACGGACAGACGACAATCGACGAGATACTTGAAAACCGAGAGGAGTAGATGGGCAGAGAAGAGATTGTAATTCCGAGAGGATTTGAAATAGGGCACTGTGACGACGAATATACGGGAGTCACGGTTATTCTCGCGAAGAAGGGCGCAACAGGCGGTTGCGACCAGCGCGGAGGCGCCCCCGGCACAAGGGAAACGGATTTGTTGCGCTCGGAAAAAATGATGCAGAAAATAAACGCGGTTGTGCTGTCTGGAGGCTCAGCTTACGGTCTTGCGGCAAGCTGCGGCGTTATGGAATATCTCAAAGAAAACGGATACGGATACAAGACGGCGGGGAAAGTGGTCCCAATCGTATCGCAAGCCGTTCTTTTTGATTTGAATCAAAAGGATTATCACTATCCAACGGCACAATACGGATTTAATGCATGCAAAAACGCAGGTAGAATCCCCGTTTTCGGAAATATAGGCGCCGGCAAAGGCGCAACGGTCGGTAAAATCCGCGGCTTGAAAAACGCGTGCAAGAGCGGTATAGGCGCGGCTACCGTCAAGGTCGCGGGCGTGACGGTTACGGCGATTGTTGCAGTCAACGCTATGGGCGACGTGTACGATAAAGAGGAGATAATCGCAGGCGCAAAGGGTAAGGACGGATTTGTAAACACGGAAAAAATTCTCGCAGGCGGCGAAGTGTCGAGGCTTATAACGGGCGCGAATACTACGATAGGTTGTATCCTTACAAACGCCGCGCTGGATAAGGTCGGAGCAAACAAGCTCGCGGGCATTTCGCATAACGGACTCGCAAGGGCAATACGCCCCGTGCACACCGATTACGACGGCGACACCATGTTCTGCATGGCGACGGGCAAAATACCGGTAATAAATTTTGCAATGCTTCAATCGGCGACGGTGGAGGCAACCCGCTTGGCTATAATAAACGCCGTTACGCTCGACAGGGAATACGATATTATTTTTGACGGCGAGGACGACGAGGAATAAAATTCGAGAAACGCCGATTTACTTTCTCTAAAATATGATTTTCTAAAATACTATAATATATAGTGCCCGCCGTAATTCGGATAGATTTACCGCGGACATTTTTTTATATCGAAAAAATTGTCAAAAACCGTTGACAAGCAATACTATGCAATGTATAGTATTATGCAATAAAGGGTATGGTGCAAATATGGATTCGCAATTGAAAAAAGGACTTCTGGAAGGCTGCGTGCTGGCTACGATACGGGACGAGGAATCTTACGGATATAAGATTATCAGTCAGATTTCCCCGTACGTCGATATTTCCGAATCCACGCTGTATCCTATACTCAAACGTTTGGAGGCGTCAGGCGCTGTCAGCGTCAAAAACCGCCTGTACAACGGAAGACTGCGAAAGTATTACCGTATTACCGATATCGGCAGGGAAAGGCTCAAAGAGTTTTATCGGGATATGGAACAGATGTTGTCAATTTATCGATTTCTGCAAAATTAAGGAGATATGATATGAGAAAAAGCACTTGGATGGCGCAGCTGGAACGCGCGTTAAGCCGCGAAGGTATGACGGGAACCGAAAAACGTACCGTGCTCAACTATTACGAGGAGATGTACCAAGACCGTTTTGACGACGGAGCGGCGGAAGAGGATATCATAAAAGAGTTCGGCTTTCCCGAGGACGTAGCGCAGAGCGTACGCGAGGAGAGCGACGAGCGCTCCCGAAAAGAGGCGGCGCGTTTTGACGGCGATACGTCCGACGGGGCACGAAAGGGCGGTGGCTACGGCGCGGTATTCGACGAGCCCGCACGCTCATACGAGCCCCGCAACTACGAAGTGGAATCACAGGCGTACTACCGTCCCGCTCCCGCTTTTGTCGCGCCCGAAGCAGGCAGTACTCCTCCCGAAAACGAGACAGACAAAAAGAACGGAGTATCTGCCGCGGGCATTGTGAAGACAATCGTGTATATTATGATTGCAATCGCTCTGTTTGCGACGGGCTTAGGCCTTACGGTCGGCGGTATCGCAGTGATTATCGCAGCTTTTGCGACGATAGCTTTCAGCGCGGGGATATGGCTTATTACGTTCGGCATAGGACTTATGCTCGCGGCAATCGGGTGTCTTTTGTTTGCCGCAGCAATCAAACTTATGAGGTCGGCATTCAAATCCGCCGAGGGAGGTGCAAAATGAAAAAATTCGTGATTGCTATGGCGGTAATAATTCTGATAGGAGCGGTGCTCTCGGGGATAGGCTGCGCAGTGTTCTTTTCCAGCGATTTCAGCGCGGAAAATATAGAATACTTTGAAAAGTTTTATGAGACGGAGGAGCCCGTCACAGAGCTCGATTTGAGAATAGAAAACGCGCATAAGGTAGTTTTGCAGCGCGGAGAAAAATGCTCCGTAAAATATTTTGACAGCACTCTTTCGGAGTTTTCGACGTCTGCCGAGAACGGGAAACTTATCCTCAGCGAAAGCGAATGGAATTGGAAGAATTGGCTTAGACGTATTTTTTGCAAACTGCAAACAACCGAAATTATCATTACCGTGACGGAGGGCGTTACTCTGAATATAAACGGGACTCTCAATGGCGCGACGGAAATGGAGCTACCGTCGTGGGAATACGGCAATATAAACCTCGACGTCCGTGGTGCTTCCAATATAACAGCAAAGGGAATAAGCGCAAGCAATATATTCTTCAACGTGTCGGGCGCCGCGAATCTTGAGCTGTCGGGCAGAGCGGATAGCTTTATTGCGGATACCTCGGGAGCGACCAATATGGTTTGCAACGGCTTGACGTGTCCCTCAATCGATTTGCGCGTATCAGGCAGTACGAGGGTGACCCTTTCGGGTACGGGAAACAGACTCTCCCTGCACGCGTCTGGCTCCGGCAAACTTTGGGCGAAGGATTTTACGCTTGACAGCGCGGAAATAGACGCAAGCGGCAGCGTCGACGCCGAAGTGAACGTAAGCTCGCTGCTGAAAGTGCATACAAGCGGAGTCGCTTACGTTGCATATTGGGGAGACCCGCAGATAGAAAGGTATACCTCGGGTAGCTCCGAAATTGTAAAAAAAGGATAATGCTTTTATATTGATTAGATGAATTAGAATGACGAAATACAACGGGTTGCACAAAGTGCAACCCGTTTGCGTTCAATCGCCTCTGCCGATAATATAATCCATTGTGCGGTCCAAATATATCACCGGTTTATAGACCTTGCGTATTCTCGGACTGTGGGTATTGTTTTCCCGATAGTAGAGCGTGGATTCTGTCAGATGCGCCTCTATAATCAGCTTTTTGTCGCTTACCTTGAACTCGTCGGTCTACTGCCTTAGCCTAGTGCCGAAATCGGGAAGCTCCGATGGCGGAAGTATATTATTTTGTATCCCGCCGATTTTCATTCTGAAATCGAAAGAGAGCAGGAGCTATGTAATGCTCTTGCATTGCAAGAGCTTCCGTCCCGCTCCGTCGTGCTCAACGCAAACCTCCGCCGATGGCGAAAGTAATATTTTGTATCCCGCCGATTTTCATTCTGAAATCAAAAGAGAGCAGGAGCTATGTAATGCTCTTGCATTGCAAGAGCTTCCGTCCCGCTC
>CANDBF010000007.1 GCA_947382865.1 uncultured Clostridia bacterium | reverse complement strand
GACGACCTCGTCTCGCAGGGACTTCGGAGATATTATCTCCGCCTTGTCGTTGTATTGAAGCGCCCAGTACAGCATCGCCCTCGGACTCGCTTTAAGCGACGCGGTGAAGTGCCCTTCGTCCGTCTGCATAGCGGTAAATCCGCCTCCGAACCAATCGTACAGCTCGTCCGTCATAAAGTTTGCGCATTTTATCGTAATCGGCACGGGCTTATCGCTGAACATATAAGGCAGAGAGGTTGCGATTTCCTTATAGTTTATTCCGTTTTTGAAACCGTCTATTTCCTTGATGGGAACGGCGTCCTCGTCCAGAACTTTCATATCCGTCATCTTGTCGAGTCTGTCGTAGCTGACGGTGCCGTATTTGTCGTCCTTGAGCATAAGATAGTATCTCTGATTGTGCAGGAGCATCTGATAGGGCGAGCCGATATGCGCGTCCTTTGCGCGGAGCTTGCCGTCCACCCCCGTCCTGTTGTAGACGAAGGATATCTTTTTCCCTTTTTCGATTGCCTCGTCGGCAAGCTCTATATTAAGAAAGAAGTCGCGGTTTTGGGATTTGTCCCAGTCCTTGACGGAATATACGTGCCTTACGTTGCTCTTGAAGTTGTAGCCGCCCAGCTTTATGAGCTTGTCTATGAGCTGTTTGGAATGGGTGGGATTGATATGACGGGAGCTGAGCACGCTGTCGATAAGCAGTCTTAGCTCCGCGTTTTCAAAGCTCCTCGAAGCAAGATAAGTGCCGCGCCCGTCCGTCTCTATATCGAAGCCCATTTCTTTGAGGTAGGAAATGTTTCTGCCCACGGCCTTTCTCTCGCATAGTACGTCGTAATCTCGTTCGAGTATATCGATTATATCCTGTTGTTTCAGCGGATGGTTTTCGTCGCTGTATTTTTCCAGCGCCTGATATATCCGCATTATCAAAGTCTTTTTTGCTTCCGCAGCCATAGTTTTCTCCTGACACAATTTATCGGAAATTATTTTGGTATCTCAATAATAAATTCATATCTGTACCGAAAACGGTACATCGCTAAGTATATTATATAATCGCGGCAGGCAAATGGCAACGGTTTTGCACAAATTATGTCCGCGCAAAATTACAGCCCGAGCGGCATAAAGGAGAAATGACATGAACGTAAAAGTGACGCGTATCTGCACGGAGGGAACCGTGACCAGCAAAAAAATCGCAACGATGGACGGCAAGCTCGTCTGCGTGAGAATGAGTATCATCCATAAATAATCGGGATTGTAAATAAAAGCCGTCATATCCTTCAAGGTCGGGATATGACGGTAATAAATGAAAACATTTCGATTAGTATCGACTGCCGACGATTTATGTAAAAGCGTCCGTTTGCTTTATCGGCAGCTATCGAAAAGCAGTCTGAAAGCGGGCAGCGCGCGCAAAATCGTATCCTTGCTCACGCAATACGCTATTCTCATCCAACCGCTTGCCGCGAAGTCGTCGGCGGGTACGAGGATCAGTCCGTATTCCTTAGCCCTATGCGCAAATTCGACAGAGCTTCCTATCGGAGACTTCACAAACAGGTAGAAAGCTCCCTTTGGTTGCGCGCACTCGTATCCGATTTCGGTAAGACCGCCGACAAGCAGGTCGCGGTTTTCCCTGTATGCGGAAATATTCGGACGCGAGTCCGTACACTCGGCAACCAGCCTCTGAAACAGAACGGGCGCGCACACGTATCCCAGCGCGCGACCCGCACCCATAACGGCGAGATATATTTCATCCGCGCACTGCGCTTTCGGGCTCACCGCTATATAGCCGATACGCTCGCCCGGCAGCGAAAGCGATTTTGAGAAGCTGTAACAGTAAATCGTATCGTAATAAAAGCTCGGGACAAACGGCGGCTCTTCGTCCCCGTAAACGAGCTCGCGATAGGGCTCGTCCGCGATTATGAAAAGAGGTCTGCCGTGCTTTTTTTCAAAGCGCTTTGCAAACTCCGCAAGGCGCGATACGGTTTGCTCCCCATACACGGCTCCGCTTGGGTTGTTGGGCGAATTTACGACAAGTGCTTTTGTCCTCTTGCTCACCGCCTTTTCTAGGCTGTCGAAATCTATATCGAAGTTTGCGTCGAACGCCACGGTTACGGGCTTGCCGCCCGCGGACTTTATAAACACCTCGTATTCGGGGAAGTAGGGCGCGAATATGACAAACTCGTCTCCCTTTTGGCACAGCGCGCGGATAGTTATGGCAAGGGCGGCGGAGGCTCCGCACGTCATGTATATATTGTCCGCCGTATACGGCACGCCGAATCTCTTATTCAGACTGCTCGCGACGGCGGCTCTGACCGACGGGTCTCCCTGCGCGGAGGAGTAGCCGTGGAGCGCTGCGGGCTCCGTATTTGCGATAAGCTCCGCGAGCTTTTGCGTGACCTCGGGCGGAGCGGGGACATTCGGATTGCCGATAGAAAAATCGAAAACCTTATCGTTGCCCAATTCGGCGGCTCTCGTCTTGCCGTATTCAAACAGCTCCCGTATTATCGATCGTTTGCTTCCAAGCGCGTACATTTCCTCGTTGAGCATAGTCTATCCCCTGAAAGTTGATAGGCTCATTATACCACCGATTTATGTCGTTGGCAACAATAGTATCGCCTTGCATAAAAATAGGCTCAAATAGCAAAACAGGCATTTTATATGTATAAATTACGCAATAAAATGCCGTTTATGTTTTTAGTATATGGTTTTGCGCCATAGACGCGTTATAAATTTCCCGTCATATCACGGTTACGCTCTTTGCGAGATTTCGTGGCTTGTCGGGATTGAGTCCGAGGCACAGCGAGGAGGTGAGCGCGAGATTTTGCAGCGGAACGATTGCAAGAAGCGGATAGAGCGCGTCGTCCGCAAGATAGGGCAGATACACGGTTCTGTTCGCGCCAACGTCGCCGACGGAGGATAACGCCGTGACGGTTGCTCCGCGGGAGCGCAGCTCGCTTATCGTCGCTTCTATCCTGTGCTTGTACTCCTGCGCCGTCGCGATTACGATAACCGCGCTCTTGTCGTCTATAAGCGCAATCGTGCCGTGTTTAAGCTCACCCGCAAAATACGCGTCCGTCATCTTGTAGGTGATTTCCTTGAATTTGAGCGCCGCCTCGCGAGCGGTTATGCCGTCTGCGCCCTTGCCTATGAAAAACAGATTGGCGCGCTTGATTTTATCCTCGTACAGGTCGTGCGAGGATAGGATTTTTATAGCTTCGGCAAGTTTTGTCATATCCGAGGCTTTCACGCCGTCGCCGCCCGCGCGCTTAGCAAGAACGTAAAGCGCGAGCAGCTGGCAGTTGTAGGATTTGGTCGCCGCGACCGCGACCTCCGCGCCCGCGTCGAGCAGAACCGTGCTGTCCGCCGCAAACGTAACGCTGCTGTGCGCGACGTTGGTTATGGCGAGAGTGTACGCGCCGGCGATCTTGCACATATCGAGAGCGCTCAGCGTATCCGCGGTTTCGCCGCTTTGCGTGATGAGTATCACGGCGCACTTATCGTCAAGAAATCTTAGCCTGTCGAACTCGCTTGCCACAATCGCGTCGCAGGGTATGCCGAGCTCGCTTTCAAGAATTTCCTTGCCGTACAGGCATGCGTGATACGCCGTCCCGCAACCGGTGAGATAAATTCGTTTGGCGTTTGAAAGCGAGGACAGCACCTCGGGCGTAGTCGCGCGTTTTGCGCTTTCCAGAGTGCGCATAAGCGCGGCGGGAATCTCGTCTATTTCCGAGCGCATATGACAGGCGCAGGGCTTGGGCGGAGTGCGGCGGATTTTCACGGGTTGCTTTTGTATCTGCATTCCGTCTTTGAAAAATTTTACTTCGCCGTCTTTCAGCACGGCGACCTCGTCGTCTTTGAGAATTACGCTCTTTGCCGTATATTTTGAAATTGCCAGCGTATCGCTTGCGACAAAGCATTCTTTATCTCCTATTCCCACAGCCATAGAAGCGTTCTTGCGGCGGGCGTAAATCGCGCCGTCGCCCTTTTTTATAGCCAGAAACGTCGCCGCGCCTTTGAGCCTTGCGCCTACGCGGTTGACTGCGGTCAGCATATCGGAGCCGTCTTCGAGAGCGAGAAGGTGGGCGATAAGCTCGCTGTCGGTGTCCGAAACAAAAGTTATGCCTTTTTGAGACAGCTCGCGTCTTATTTCATCGCAGTTTTCGATGACGCCGTTATGTACGACCGCGATACTCCTGTCAAAGGAGAGGTGCGGATGAGCGTTTATGGCATTGGGAACTCCGTGGGTCGCCCATCTTGTATGACCTATCGCCGTATGCGCGCTCATATCGGGTAGCGAGGCTTCGAGGGCCGCCACGCTTCCCGCGGTTTTGAAAACGGAAATATCCTCGCCGCCGAAGGCTATGCCCGCGCTGTCATATCCGCGGTATTCGAGCGTTTTGAGACCGTCTATAACAATATTTTTAGCGTTTTGATAACCAGAGTATCCGACAATTCCGCACATACTGCCTCCAACATTTTAATATATGAAGCGTTGCTGCGTTGCTGACAGCATTCGAGGAGGGAAATTTTTGTTCATAAAAGAATATGCCGACGTGCGGAAATATACATTTTGCTTCTGCGATTCCGTTTGCAATCGCCGTCTTTTGCGGTTTCCGTTAGAAGAGAGAATGTGCGTTTGCGTGTTCGGTTATGTCTGTGCTCGTTATAAAAAAACGGCTTACTTCCGAAACCGTTTTTAATTTGACTATGATTTGCTGCGCAAATGTGTTTTTATAATATCGCTTCTGTAAATTACTCCGTTTTTTCTGCGCTATCCGTTTCTTTGGGCGGCAGCTGTTCCGTCGGACGGATTTGCTCCGCTTCGGCGGCAACCGCCTCCGCGGACGCTAAGGGTTTGCGTTTTAGTCGGGCGCCTATAAGTTTGCATATGTGCGCGATATCCGCAATCGGATCGCGTCCGCCGAAAGCGCGGCATTTGCCCTCGGGAACGTTGACTTCCACGACCAGCGTTATGCACATAAGCATTACGAAAAACGTAGGTCCGAAAAAGTTGGTGTCAATCATTCCGTACGCGTCGAAAAGCGCAAGCCCCGCAAGAAGCATAACGGCGTCGGGACGCTTCCTCAACGAGAGGAAGGTTTTGTATCTCCAAAAATAGAAAGCCGCAAACGAGATAACGCCGACGACTCCCATCGTGGCGAGTACCTGAACGGCGGTGCTGTGATACCAGTACGGGGTGTAGCCGTCGCCCGCCATTTCTCCGAGTCGGTAGTCCCATCCCGAGCCGAATATCGGCCAGCGCCTAAACACCTCGAACGCCTCGGGATACAGCGTTTCGACGCGTCCCGCGCTGTTCATCCCTTTGCCGAGTATGCCGTCGAGCACATCGACCACAAATTCGCCCATAAATGCGAGAGCGACGACCGCCGCGACGAAAACTCCGCAGACGGTCACACAGAACGCGAGCTTGTTTTCGCTTTTAACGGCGGAATAAAGTATCAGTGCGGGCAGTGCTAGCGTACTGAAAAGTATCGCTCCGCGACAGCCCGTCGTGAAAAGCAGAGCGTACTCCGCAAGTCCGATAAACGCGAACAGAGGCGTGAGCTTGGACTTTTTCAAACAGAAGTAGAATGCGGCGGGAATGCACATTGCGATTGTGGGCGCAACGTTGTTTTTACCCGCCCAGCCGATGGAAATATCCTTGCCAATTATCATCTGCTTTATCGCCTCAACGCTTCCCGCCCGCGCGAAATTTACAATGAGCTGCAACGATATCAAAAGCCCCGAGGCGAGCAGAATTTTCAGCATATACTTCGGAAGTTCGGATTTATTTTCGGAGCCGACGTTTGTGGCGAACAGAAACGTATATCCGAGTCCTATAATCACGACGAGCGCCAGCGCTGCGATAACGGCAAGAGGATGCTCGTACGCAGAGCCGACGCCTCCCAGCGCAAACGGGATAATAAGCGCAAGCATGGAGAGGTGAAAGCCTTTTATCCTTTTGGGGTGCATAAAAGAAAAGTCGGGCTTAAAGCGGATAAGATTGAAAATAAGAGCCGCAAACAGCAGTGCCACGACAACGAGTAGCGGCGCAAATCCGTGCAGCGCGTGGCGATTGGTGCTTATCGCAAAGGTAAATTGCATAAGCGGCACGAGCAGGTGTTTGGTTTCTTTGGCAAGGAACAGGGGCAGAAGCGCGATTGCAAAGGATACGCAGAGCAGAGCCACCCACGCCCCCGTACACCAGCCGATGAATATAAGCGCAGAATTGAAAAGAATGTACAAATCAGATTGTATAAAGCGATTGAAGTAATTCAAGCATTTTGAGATTGCCGTTTTCATATAGTACCTGACAAATTGCGCCGCCGTATCGGCGGCGGTATAAAGTATAGTTCATTAATATTATACTGTCAATTAGGATTTCTACTCGCCGCGCGGTCGCGTTGCTTATTGACAGTGAACTGCGCTTTTGTTAAGATTTAGTTATGCGGTTGCGCCGAATGGCAATCGGCGCAAAATCAATGCTCGGAGATAATTTTATGAGATTTGCAATGCCTCTTGCAGCAACCGATAAGCAATACGTAGTGACGGAAAACGACGTGCGCGTAAGCGTGCTGAGCGACAGGATTATACGCATGGAAAAGGGCTGTTTCACCGATAAACGCACGCAGGCTGTATTTTGCAGAAATTTTGCAAATCCCAAGTTTAACTGTAAAAAAATCAACGATAAACTTCTTATTACGACAAATACGAGCGTATTTACCGTATATTTGAAAACTCTACGCGTGACGGTTGAATTTGCAGGGAGCAATAAAAAAATCTCTCCTGCAAACCGCACAAATCTGGGCGGGACGGCGAGGACTTTGGACGGCACCTTCGGAGTGCTCGGCGGCTGGAAGGGTAAAATCGAAAAGAAGGACCATTTTTGCCTCGGTCACATCAGGAAGGGTATTTTCGCTTCGGACGGGGTGAGCGAGTACGACGACAGCCGCTCCTTTCTGCTCAACGAGGACGGCAGCGTGAGTCCGAGAGAGAGCAAATGCGTAGACAAATATATTTTCGCTTTCGGCAGAGATTTCTTGGGCGGACTGAAAGAATTTTACGCTCTTACGGGGCGTACCCCAGTACTGCCCAAATACGCGCTTTCAAACTGGTGGTCGAGATATCACGCCTATTCCGCCGACGAGTATCTCGCGCTTATGGACAAATTCGAGGATAAAAACGTTCCGCTCACCGTAGCTACGATTGATATGGACTGGCATATCGTGAAAAACGTGCCGAATGATGCGGAATACAAATCATTTCAGGGCGCGGGCTGGACGGGTTATACCTTTGAAAAATCCCTGTTCCCCGATTATAAAGCGTTCCTTAAAAACCTGCAAGGCAGAGGACTTGCGGTCACTATGAACCTGCACCCACGCGACGGCGTGCGCTATTTCGAGGAGCAGTATGCGGATATGGCGCGCGCCTGCGGCATAGACCCCGCAACGAAAAGGACGGTCGAGTTTGATTTGACGGATAAAAAATTTCTCGACGCATACTTCGACATACTGCACCATCCCTACGAGGAGGATGGCGTAAACTTCTGGTGGATAGACTGGCAGCAGGGCACCAAGTCCGCTATGAAGGGGCTCGACCCGCTCTGGCTGCTCAACCATTATCATTTCTTGGACAACTGCCGTGAGGGAGGCAAGGGTCTTATCCTCTCGCGCTATGCGGGACTCGGCTCCCACCGCTATCCGCTCGGGTTTTCGGGGGATACGGTCGTGTGCTGGAAGAGCCTGAAATTCCAGCCCTATTTCACCGCGCTCGCTTCAAACGCGGGTTACGGCTGGTGGTCGCACGACATAGGCGGGCACCTCTTCGGCAGGGGTAATGAGGAGCTGTATTTGAGATGGTTGCAGTTTGGCGTGTTCTCGCCGATAAACAGACTTCACTCCAACAACAAGGCATGGAGCAAGGAGCCTTGGCTCTATCCGCACGTAGAGAGTATCGCCGAGGACTTTTTGAGGCTGCGCCACAGGCTCTTGCCCTTTATATATTCCGCAAACGTGCGCACCTCGACGGACGGAATTCCGCTCGTCTCGCCGATGTATTATTATTCCGATAGCGAAGAGGCGCGTAGCAAAAAATGGCGCAATCAGTATTACTTCGGTGAAAATATGCTCGTCACGCCCGTCACGAAAAAGGGCAATGGCGGCAAAACCAAGATGCAGGTTTGGCTTCCCGAGGGCGACTGGATTCATTTCTTCTCGGGAGAGAGCCGCAAGGGCGGAAAAACATACGATATCGAATGCGCGCTTTCCGACTATCCCGTGTTTGTGAAAAGCGGAAGCATAATCCCTATGCTTCCCGACCGCAAGGGCAATTCCACGTCGTTTGAAGATTTGGAAGTGAAAGTATTCGTCGGCGAGGGCGGATATACTCTCTACGACGAGCAGGGGAGCATAAAGTTCGAGCTGAAAAAGTCGGGCGAGAATAAATATACTCTCACTGCCGTTCCGAGCGATGATTGCAGGGTTGAGAGGATAAGGTTTATCCCTACGGGCGGATACGAAATTATAGGAGAACCTTCCGTTGAGCTCGGAGGACATCCCATAACTGTCGTTTTTGCAAAGCCGCTCGACAGATGCGCGCATACCGATTGAAATATGTGCTCTTTTAATATAAGAATAATTTCTTAATTATAAAAGGGAAAATGTCAGAAATCGCTTGACTTGTGCTTTCAATGTTTATATCATTATTAAGCATAATTTACGGTTGCAGCGTTTGCCGTTTCGGCGCTGAGAGGACGCGCGGCCGTATCCGGATGGTCGGTGCTCGGCGGAACTAGCCCCTCTTGTCTCATTGACCTACGGAAAAACCAAATACGGAGGTTGGCTACTATGGCTAAGGATTTGTCGTCAATGGCAAAAAATAATAAGTCTTATATGGCGAAGCCCGGCGAAGTTGAAAGCAAGTGGTACGTCGTCGACGCAACAGATATGGTGCTCGGACGTCTCGCTTCTCAGGTTGCTTCTATCCTCAAAGGAAAGAACAAGCCCGAGTACACTCCCAACGTAGACTGCGGCGATCACGTCATCATCATCAACTGCGAAAAGGTTGTTCTCACCGGCAACAAGCTCGAGGACAAGTATTATCGTTATCACACGGGTTATGTCGGAGGTCTCAAACAGATTCAGTACAAGAAGCTGATGGCGGAAAAACCCGATATGGCAGTGTACAAGGCGGTCAAGGGAATGCTTCCCAAAAACAGCCTCGGCGCGAAGATGCTCAAAAAGCTGCGCGTTTACGTCGGAAGCGAACACAATCACACCGCGCAATGTCCCGTTGAGCTCAAACTCAATTACTAAGAGGTGAAGTATGGCTACCAAGAAAACCAAAAAAGTTCAGTATTTAGGCACCGGCAGAAGAAAGAAGGCTATCGCAAGAGTTCGCCTCATCCCCGGCGGCGAGGGAGCAATCGTCATCAACAAGCGTTCGATTGACGAGTATTTCACTCTCGACACCTTGAAGCTCATCGTCAATCAGCCCCTTGTGGCGACGGGTACGACGGATAAGTTCGACGTGTATGTCAACGTGTACGGCGGCGGCTTCACGGGTCAGGCCGGCGCAATTCGTCACGGCATCGCAAGAGCGCTCTGCGTAGCGGACAGCGAGGCGTACAGAGCAATCCTCAAAAAAGAGGGTTATCTTACCCGCGACCCCAGAGCCAAAGAGCGCAAGAAGTATGGATTGCATAAGGCGCGTAAGGCTCCGCAGTTCTCGAAGCGTTAAAAACCGCGCTATTTGGCGCATTGCATTGTCAACGCCCATATTCCTCGCCGTCACGTACGTCAGTACGTTAGGTGGCTCGGAATATGGGCGTTTTCGCGCACTGCATCCAAATATCTCAATAATAAGTGAACACGATGAGTCTCTTGAATGGCGAATCGTCGTGTTTACTTTCTATTTACCTATCCCTGCCGATAAGCTCGTCAATTGTGATATTGTAAAAATCCGCGAGCTTCACACAAAAATCTATGTTCGGCAGAACCTCGTCGCGCTCCCAACGGCTTATGTTCTGTTGGGATATTCCGATTTTGTTTGCAAGCTCAATCTGATTGAGTCCCGCAAGCTCTCTTTGTATCTTCAATGCCTCTCCGTATCTCATAATTCCACTCCGCATTTTTTTCAAATTCTTACACATATTCGCGTACAATGTTTTACGAACACATTTATGTGTAGTATGCGGAACTATATTAAAACCCGTAAATTTTTATGAATTCGGCTTTTGGATATGGAAATTATGACGTAAGATTTGCGTCACATAATGCGGCATAAAGCGCAAGCGACGACTGTGCCGAGCAGTGTGCAGAATATGGCGACGGGTATGGCATAGCGCAGCTTGCGCACCTTGCAGGCGGAAAAGTACACGGCGGAGATATAGAAAATTGTTTCGGTCGCGCCCGATATGACGGCGGCGCACCTTGCGGGATAGCTGTCAACGCCGTATTCGGCGATTATGCTTTCGAGCAGCGCGATTGTGCCATTGCCCGACAGCGGAACGAGCAGAATTATTTCTGTAATTTCGGAGGGTATTCCGATATATGAAAGCGGCTTGGACAGCCAGCCCGAGACTATGGAGGATAGTCCGCTTGCCTTGAAAAGCTCTATGCAGACGAATATGGACGCGATATAAGGGAAAATGCTTTTTATAAGCCCCAGACTGTCCTTCGTGCCTTCGAGGAAACAGTCGTAAACCTTTACGCGTTTTATGATGCATACGACAAGCAGTATGATTACGAGTGCGGGCAGAATGTATACGCTCATTTACGTTTTCGTGACATAAAAGACGGTTTGACTTTGCAGGATATGGCGTTTATATGCCGCTTTTTATTGCATGAACCGCCGTTTACGTAAAAATCCTTATCTTTTTTCGTATCTGAAAGAGCAAACGCCTTGCATAGAATTATGCCGCTTAAAGTGGATACGGCCGTGGAAATGAGAGTAGGCAGGAATATGGATGAGGCGTCCGCGCTTCCCGCCGTCGCACGCATCGCGATGACGGTCGCGGGTATGAGCTGAATGGAGGTGGCGTTGATGATGAGCAACAGAATCATGTTTGGGCTTGCGACGGTCTGTCCCTCCGCCGCCATCGAGCGCATGGCGTTTATTCCCGCGGGGGTCGCGACTCCGCCCATGCCCAGCATATTCGCGGCGAGGTTTATGGAAATCCAACCGTACGTCTCGTCGCTCTCCTTTTTGAAAAGCCGTTTTATGAGAGGGCGCAGGAGCTTGGATAGCTTTTTGTCGAGTTCGGTCGCCTGCATCATTTTGAGCACGGACAGCCATACGGCGTATATCGCGGCGAGCTTGACGGCGAGCGTAATCGCGTTCATTACGCCCTGCAACATAGTCGGAAACGCCGTTGCGGGCGAGGTGAACGTGAGAAGCACGATGGAGATGAGCGTCAGCGCCGTGAATGCGATATTCATACACAAACTATATTTGTCGCAATTTGCAAATATACGCCCGCAGCAGTACGCGCCGATGAAATCAATGCCGATAAAACGTCATATCGGCGCGCGTATGCGCTATTTAATTGCCAATTTGAAATCCAAGTAGTATAATTGACTAAAATTATTTATATCCGCATTGCGCGCGTTCGCGCACGGAGGTGCAAATGGACAGACAGAAGTATTATCTTACGACGGCGATTACCTACACGTCGGGCAAGCCGCATATCGGAAACACCTATGAAATAGTTCTCGCGGACCTGATTGCGAGAGCCAAGCGTATGCAGGGCTACGACGTGTATTTTATGACGGGCACGGACGAGCACGGTGAAAAAATCGAGCTCAAATCACAGGCGGCGGGAAAATCCCCCAAGCAGTTTGTGGACGAGGTCGCGGCTGAGGTCAAAAGAATATGGGATATGATGGGCGCGACCTATGACAAGTTTATCCGCACAACCGACGAAGAGCATGAAGCGCAGGTAGCTAAAATCTTCACGAAGCTCTACGAGCAGGGAGATATATACAAATCCTCGTACAAGGGTCGGTATTGCACGCCCTGCGAATCCTTCTGGACTGAGAGCCAACTCGTGGACGGAAAGTGTCCCGACTGCGGTCGCGAGGTCAAGATGGCGGAGGAAGAGGCGTACTTCTTTGCAATGAGCAAGTACAGCGACAGACTGCGCGAATATTACGACTCGCACCCCGAGTTTATTACGCCGCTTTCGCGCAAGAACGAGATGGTCAACAATTTCATCAAACCCGGCTTGCAGGATTTGTGCGTATCGCGCACCTCGTTCGACTGGGGCGTTCAGGTTCCTTTCGACAAAAAGCACGTGGTGTACGTGTGGCTGGACGCGCTTACGAACTATATTACGGGCATAGGCTACGACTGCGGCTCAAAGGGAAGCGAGCTGTTTGGCAGGGAGTGGCCCGCGGATTTGCACATAATCGGAAAGGATATCGTACGCTTCCACGTGATTTATTGGCCAATATTCCTTATGGCGCTGGGCTTGCCGCTGCCGAAGCGGATATACGGACACCCGTGGCTGTTGCAGGACGGCGGCAAGATGTCCAAATCCAAGGGCAACGTGATATATGCCGACGACCTTGTGAGCGAGTTCGGAGTGGACGCGGTGAGATATTATCTGCTCGGGCAGATGCCCTTTGACAACGACGGCACCATAAGCTGGGATTCGGTCATAGACGTGATAAACAGCGAGCTGGTCAACGTGTACGGCAACCTCGTACAGCGCACGGTCGCGATGAGCAACAAGTATTTCGGCGGCGAGGTGCGCGACGCGGGCGTATGCGAGCCCGTTGACGAAGAACTGAAAAACGCGGTTTGCGGTCTTAAAAAGCGCGTATTCGAGGATATTGACGGCTTTCGCGTGGCGGACGCGCTGGACGAGATTCTGACCGTTATCAGGCGCGCGAACAAATATATCGACGAAACTATGCCTTGGGTGCTTGCAAAGGATGAAGCAATGAGCGACAGGTTGAGAACAGTGCTGTACAACCTTACGGAAACGATTGTAATTTGCTCTTCGCTTCTTGAACCCTTTATGCCGACTGCGGCAAAGCGCGCTATCGAAAATTGCGGTGCAGAGCCCAGAGCGTATGCGGATCTGGACAAATTCGGCTTGCTTGGCGAGGTCAGAGTACAGAGCAATCCCGAGTACCTGTTCGCGAGGTTGGACCCCGAAAAGGTTAAGGCGTCGCTTATCGCCAGAGGGATAATCGCAAAAGAGGACGGCGAAACGGAGATAAAGAATACCGTAAAACTGGAAAAGAAAGCGGAGAAAAAAGAGGATAAGAAAGTGGAAAACGTTGTGAATATAAACGAAATCACCATAGACGATTTTGCAAGAATACAGCTGAGAGTAGGCGAGATACTGACCGCCGAAAAGGTGGAAAAGGCGGATAAGCTGCTCAAATTCACCGTTAAGATAGGCGAGGAAACGCGCACTATCGTGAGCGGCATAGCAAAGTTCTATACGCCCGAGGAGACTGTCGGCAAGCGCGTGGTCGTGGTCTACAATCTAAAACCCGCAAAGCTGCGCGGTATCGAGAGTCAGGGTATGCTGCTTTGCGCGTGCGAACAGACGCAGGAGGGAGAAAGCGTTGTACTCGTCACTCCCGAAAAGCCCGTGGCGAGCGGCAGTACGGTGAGATGATGATAATCGATACGCACTGTCATCTGAACGACGAGAGGCTGGCGCCGGAAGCGGACGCGATAGCCGAGGGGCTTTTAAGCCACGGCATAGAGAGCGCGATATGCGTGGGCTACGATATGCCGTCGAGCGAGGAAGCCGTCAGACTTGCCGAGAAACATAAAAACATCTATGCGGCAATAGGCATACACCCGCACGACGCGGTGACCGCGGATTACGACGCGTATGAAAGGCTGGCTACGCTGTCGTCTTCAAAAAAGGTGGTCGCAATCGGCGAGATTGGGCTCGATTATCACTACGATCTGAGTCCGCGCGCGATACAGAAGGGCGCGCTGTCAGAACAGATAGAGCTTGCCGACACTCTCGGACTGCCGATAGCTCTTCATATAAGAGAGGCGTACGAGGATGCGCGGCGGATTCTATTCGAGAACAGAAGATATCTGAACAACGGCGTGCTTCTGCACTGCTATTCGGGCTCGGCGGAGTACGTGAGGATATTCGGAGAGCTGGACGCGTATTTCGCCTTCGGAGGCGCGATTACCTTCAACAACGCCAAGCACAATATCGAAGCGCTCAAAGCCGTGCCCCGCGACAGGCTGCTTCTCGAAACCGACTGCCCGTATATGACCCCCGTGCCCTATCGG
Source organism: uncultured Clostridia bacterium (assembly GCA_947382865.1). GTDB lineage: Bacteria > Bacillota > Clostridia > Christensenellales > CAG-917 > CAG-475. The sequence continues at coordinate 37,068 of CANDBF010000007.1, read as the reverse complement.
GGCAAGACCAACCGTCCCGAATATATTTGCTACGTTGCAAAGAAGGCGGCGGAGGTGCTGGGCGCCGACGTAACGGAAATTGAAAATATCACCGCCGAGAACGCCAAAAGGCTGTTTGTCAGAATGAAATGACGGGGAGAGATGAGAAATTTATGAACAACGTATATGTATATGAATTCGGCGACAGCCTGTATCTGAACCTGACAAACCGCTGTCCGAACAACTGCGAGTTTTGCATACGTCATTTTAAGGACGGCGTGAGCGGCAATAAGCTGTGGCTTCTCAAAGAGCCTACTTTCGACGAGCTGACGGAGGATCTGGCGCTGTTTCCTCTGTCGAAGTATAAGGAAGCGGTGTTCTGCGGATTCGGAGAACCCACTTGCAATCTGTTTATTATGTCCCAGATAGGACCTTATTTGAAAAAGAAAGGGATGAAAACGAGGCTGAATACCAACGGGCTGGGCAATCTCATAAACAACAGAAAGGACGTTCCCAAGCTCATAGCTCCATATATCGACAGCGTATCGATATCTCTCAACGCCTCCACACCCGAAGCGTACGACGAAATATGTCGCAGCAAGTACGGGCAGGACGCTTTTTACGCTATGCTGGACTTCGCAAAGGACTGCGTAAAAGAGGGCATAGACACGACTATGAGCGTGGTGGATTTCATCGGCGAGGAGGAAATCGAGGCTAGCAGAAGGCTGGTCGCCGAGACGGGCGCGAATTTCAGAATCCGCGAAACCATATACGAGGACACGAAGTATTGAAAAAAACGGAAGTCGGGCTTTTGCCGCGACTTCCGTTTTTCGTTTGTACTTATGAATTTCATCTTCGGTACATAAGTAGATTGTGCGACGCGAGAAATTATATACAGGAAAGTTTTGGCAGGTAAGGATATGGATACTCCGAGTCTCAAAGATATAGTCAAAAGCGCCGAGTTCAGATTCAACAAAGCTCTCGGTCAGAATTTCATATCCGATAAAAATCTGCTTGACGCTATTGTGGCGGACAGCGGCGTTACGGGCGAGGATACGGTCGTAGAAATAGGCACGGGCGGCGGCACGCTCACACGCGCGCTTGCGGCGGTTGCAAAGAGGGTGTATTCCTTCGAGGTCGACGAAAATCTGAAAAAGGTGCTTTCGGTCAGCTTGCAGGGAGTGGAAAATGCCGAGGTCATATTCCGCGATGTTCTTAAAATGTCGGACGCGGGGATTCGCGATATAGCGGGCGACGGCTTTAAGGTCGTTGCAAACCTGCCGTACTATATAACCACGCCTCTCGTTATGCGGTTTTTGGAAAGCGACCTTGGCGTTCAAAGTCTGACGGTTATGGTTCAGCAGGAGGTCGCAGACAGATTCGTGGCGAAGCCTAATACCGCCGATTACGCCGCCATAACCCTCGCCATAGAGATGCACGGAAGCGCGGCTGTGACGAGAAGGGTGAGCAGAAATATGTTCTATCCCGTTCCCAACGTGGACAGCGCGGTGGTGCGCATAGACGTAAACGGGACGAAGCTCGCGGGCGAGAATAGAGAGCTTGTCCACAAGCTCGTGCGCGCGGCGTTCGCGATGAGGAGAAAGACTCTCGCCAACAATCTGAGCGTGGCGTTCAACATCGACAAACAGACCGCGACGGACAGAATTGTATCCGCAGGCTTTTCCCCGCTCGTGCGCGGCGAGGCGCTGTCGCTTGATGATTACGTCGCGCTGTCAAGGCTGTTTTGATAATAATATCCGACATAAATTAAATGCATAAATTCATTTAGCCGATTTCGGCAATTTCAATATGTAATTTTATCCGATTATGCCTCATAGACTTCTACGAGGTGAAATATGGCTATCGGGAAGGAAATTATCGTCCTCAGCGGCGGAGGACACAAGGGCGTTGTGAAAATTTCAAGCGTCGCAGGCAAGGAGAACACAGCGCGAGTAAACTGCTCGCTCGATTTCAGACCGTCGGGGACGACGCTTTATCTTATCGGCGATAATATCGCCGAAATCGCACTTAAAGATATAAATTGCACATCAGAAGTGTCGTTTCGTGCAAGTGACGGCATAGGTTGCGTAGTGCGTTCGAGCTCGCTTACAATGTTCGGCGGCAAGGGCGCAAAGAGTCTGATGCTCAAAAAAATAGACGACTACAACCGATTTGAAAAACCGAAAAAAACGGACGCGACCGCAAATGCGGAGAATACGCAAACCGAAAAAAACGGCAAAAAGACAGCCGACGACGGCGAAATTATGTCACGCGTAACCGATGTGAATTCCGAATGCGACGGCGACATAATTTGCGGCGCGCAGTCCGCGACGACCGTCGAAACGCAAGCGAATGGCAGTGATGCGCGGGGAGAGAATATCGCGGCAGAAGCGGCGGAAGCCGATATAAATACGGATAAGAATAGCGGAAGGAGAGAGCCGCGGGTAGAGGCGAAAGCGAGCTCCGTAAATCCGCTCGGCGACTGGACCAAATACGACGGAAACAATTTTTATTACGCGGTCAAGCCGCAGATAGACGAAATGTTCGTTTGTTATCCCGAGGAAAAGCTGCTTTCTCAGTCGGTGCCCAATTCCAAATGGGTTAGAGTGGACGCCGAGGACGGCTATTACGTCGTGGGACTTTTGTTCGACGAGGACGAGCCGTCGTTTATATGTTACGGCGTACCGCAGGTTCGCCTTGGCGAAAACGTATCCAAACGCGCCCCCGCGGAACTGGAAAATATGTGCGTATGGCTTCCCCTCGGAGAGGGCGGAGAAATCGAGGGCTATTGGATGATATATCAGTCGGCGAGGACGGGGGAGATCATAAAGTAGTTGCGCAGAGTGGGTTTTGCGCCGAGTGTTCCCCTGCCGAAGTCTTGCGGAGAGGCTCATTTTGGGGTTCTCATCTGGGTCCCCGCAAAACGTCCCTGTTTTGCGGGGTTAAAAGTGAGAGACCGCAATAGGCGCGACGCGTTAAACGCACAATCTTGTGAATTGTGCGTAGCCTAAGCGGGCTTACCTCTCAAACCGCGAAGCCTCGGTACACCTGAGGAGAGGGTCATTGCATTAAAAAATAAGAGTATGTTCCTATTCCAAGCGGGAGGGGGAAGCCCTTAGGGTAATATAGAGTACACGCCTTAACTCCATGCAGAGTATGTCTAATTTTCTACCTTGAACAGGCGGATATTAAATGTTATAATTATTTCATCTATTTGAAACGGGAAAACCTTATGCAAAAGAAACGTAAAAAAATTATAATTATCATTTCGTCGGTCGTCGCTTTCGTGGCGGTGGTGCTGTGCGTAACTCTTCCGTGCCTGTACGTGAACGGATTTTTGTCGACGGAGCACCCTTTGAATAAGCCTAAGGACGGTCAGATACGGGTTGCATGCGTGGGCGACAGCCTCACCTACGGGATGGGCATATCCGATTGGAAAAAGAACAATTATCCCGCGCAGCTCGGAAGACTTATGGGGGATAAATATTGCGTGAACAACTACGGCTTTTCGGCGAGAACGGCGCAGTCCTCGGGAGACCATCCCTATACGAAGGAAAAACTGTACAGGCAGAGCCTCGATTTCAATCCCCGGATTGTCGTAATTATGCTGGGCTCAAACGACACCAAAGCCAGAAACTGGAAGGGCAAGGAGGCTTATAAAAACGATTACAGGCAGATCATAAAGAGCTATCTGGATCTGGAAAGCGTGCAGGAGCTGTGGATTATGGCTCCTACACCCGTTTTCGGAGAGCCGTACGGAATAAGCGACGAACGTATAAAAAACGACCTTCGTGAGACTGCGATTGAATTGTCCGTTGAGCTTAATACGGGATATATCGACCTGTACGAGCTGTTTGAGGGGAAGCCGCACCTGTTTTCGGACGGAGCGCACCCAAAGGCGGAGGGCGCGTCGATAATTGCGAACGCCGTGTACGAGCGCATTGAGTTTAATAGAGTTTTATATCCGCCCGTGTGACCTAGGTTATTTACTGTATAAAATATAGTATATAGAATAGAAATCATAAAATAATGCGAGGCATAGCGGATTAATTGCGCATTGTCCCGTATTTTGTATATTAAGTTTGATTCAACCACAAATGAATAAATTTATTTATTTTATCGTCAAAAAAACCGAATAATTTGCTTGACAGGTCTTTTATAAAAATGATACAGTGTACGAGCGTGCATTTATGCACGTATATTCCGTTGCGCCGCAACGGTGAAAAAAGTAAAAGACACACACGGGTAAGTGTACGAACTATTTAGGAGGCTATCAACAAAATGGCTGGACAGAAAATAAGGATAAAGCTCAAGGCTTATGACCACAACCTCATCGACGTTTCCGCAGAGAGAATCGTAGAGACCGTGAAGAAGACCGGCACAAAGGTTTCGGGACCCATTCCGCTTCCCACGGATAAGGAAATCATAACCATCTTGCGCGCTACGCACAAGTATAAGGACAGCCGCGAGCAGTTTGAGCTCAGAACACACAAGCGTTTGATTGATATCTACAATCCGACGAGCAAGACGGTGGATTCTCTTATGAAGCTGGATTTGCCCGCGGGCGTGGATATTTCTATCAAACTTTAATTGCATAAAGGAGGATGAACTTTACAATTATGGATAAAGCAATCATCGGAAAGAAAATCGGAATGAGTCAAATCTTCACCCCCGAGGGGAAGGTCATTCCCGTCACGGTCATCGAGGCAGGTCCTTGTCCCGTGGTGCAGGTAAAGACCAAGGAGAACGACGGTTATGAAGCTGTTCAAGTGGGCTTCGGCGCGGTCAAGGAGACCAGAGTCAACAAGCCCGTCGGCGGACACTTCAAAAAAGCGGGCGTGACGGTTAGAAAGTATCTGCGCGAATTGCGTCTAAACGGCAGCGCGAGCTATCAGGTCGGACAGGAAATCACCTGCGACGTGTTTGCGGAGGGCAACAAGGTAGACGTCACGGGCACGTCGAAGGGTCATGGTTTTTCTGGCGTTGTGCAGAGATGGAACAACCATATCGGCCCCAAGGCGCACGGTTCCGGATATCACAGAGGCGTAGGTTCTATGGGCGCGTGCTCCTCTCCCTCTCGCGTTTTCAAGAACAAGCATATGGCGGGACAGTGGGGTCACGAGCAGGTGACCGTTCAGAATCTCACCGTCGTACGCGTCGACGCGGCAAGAAATCTCTTGCTTGTTAAGGGCGCGGTACCTGGTCCCAAGGGCGGACTTGTGACAGTGAAAGAGTCCGTTAAGGGCTAAGCGGAGGTAGAAGATGAAACAGGACGTGTTTAATATGGCCGGCAAGAAAATCGGCAGCGTGGAAGTAAACGATTCTGTCTTTGCGTGCGAATACAACGGGGCTCTCATACATCAGGTCGTCGTGGCTCAGCTTGCAAATAAGCGTCAGGGCACGATGAGCAACCTTACGAGAACCGAGGTTCGCGGAGGCGGCGCAAAGCCTTACCGTCAGAAAGGTACGGGTCGCGCCCGTCAAGGCTCCATCGTTGCGCCCCAGTACGTAGGCGGAGGCGTAGTATTCGCAAAAAAACCCAGAGACTTTTCTCAGAAAATCAATAAGCGCATGAATAAGACCGCTCTTTACAGCGCGCTTTCGGAAAAACTCCGTCAGAACGAGCTTGTTCTTATCGACAAATTCGAGTTGCCCGAGGTGAAGACGAAGCATGTGGCGGCGGCGGCGAAGGCGCTTGCTCCCGAGGGCACCGCTATGTTTATCCTCGGTCAGTACAACGAAGACGCGCTTCGCGCAAGCGCGAACATTCAGAACGTCAGCGTTTGCGAGGCGAGAACGCTCAACGTCTACGATATCGTTTCCACAAAGAAGCTGATAATGACGGTTGAAGCGCTCAGGCAAATCGAGGAGGCAGTTTTATGACAGCATACGACATAATTATCGAGCCGATACTTTCGGAGAAGAGCTATGACGGCATTCCCGATAAGAAATACACCTTTAAGGTTTTGAAATCCGCCACTAAGTCCCAGATTAAAGCGGCTGTGGAAAAGGTTTTCGGCGTAAGAGTAGAGAAGGTCAACACTGTCAATTATGACGGCAAGTTGAAGAGAATGGGCAGAAATGAGGGCAGACGCTCTTCCTACAAGAAAGCGATTGTGACACTCACTGCCGACAGCAAAGCAATCGAGTTCTTCGAGAGCCTCGCATAAGGAAAAGGAGATTATATATTATGGCTATAAAGAAATATAAACCTACTTCTCCTGCGCGCCGTTTTATGACGGTTTCCGCTTATGAAGAGATAACCTGCACCACTCCCGAGCGTTCGCTTCTCGTATCGCTCAATAAGTCGGGCGGCAGAAACTCAATGGGCAGAATAACCGTGCGTCATATCGGCGGCGGCAACAGAAACAAATACCGTATCATCGACTATAAGCGCAACAAGGACGGAATTCCCGCCAAGGTCGCGACCATCGAGTACGATCCCAACCGTTCGGCAAACATCGCGCTTCTGCACTATGCGGACGGCGAGAAGAGATATATCCTCGCGCCTCTCGGTCTTAACGTGGGCGACGTGCTCGAAAGCGGCGTCGACGCAGATATCAAGGTCGGCAACGCGCTTCCTCTTTCCGCAATTCCCGTAGGTACGATGATACACAACATCGAAATGCAACCCGGTTGCGGCGGCATAATCGCAAGAGCGGCGGGCAACGCGGCTCAGCTTATGGCGAAGGAAGGCAAATACGCTATCGTGCGTCTTCCCAGCGGCGAGATGAGATATATCCTCATCGGATGCAGAGCGACGGTCGGTCAGGTCGGAAATATCGACCATGAAATCGTTCGCGTCGGCAAAGCCGGAAAGACCCGCCATATGGGCGTGCGCCCGACGGTCCGCGGCGTCGTCATGAACCCGAACGACCACCCGCACGGCGGCGGCGAGGGCAAGTCTCCCGTAGGTATGCCTTCTCCCGTTACTCCATGGGGTAAGCCGGCTCTCGGTTACAAGACGAGAAAGAAGAAGAAATCTTCAAACAAGTTTATCATCAAGCGTGTGAACTAATCGGAGGAGAAAATGAGTAGAAGTGTCAAAAAAGGCCCCTATGTTGAAGAGCGCCTTATGAACAGAATCAATGCTATGAACGCATCGGGACAGCGTCAGTCCATCAAAACGTGGTCGAGAAGCTCAACAATCTTCCCCGAAATGGTGGGTCACACGATAGCAGTCCACAACGGCAAGCAGCACGTCCCCGTATATATCACGGAAGATATGGTCGGCTGCAAGCTGGGCGAGTTTGCGCCTACGCGTACTTTCAGAGGTCACGCGGGCGACAAAACCACGGGCAAACGCTGATAGGAGGGATTTATGGCTACAAGAAGTAAACAGAAAGCCTTGGAGCGCAAGGCGAAAGCGGATACCAGACCGCATGCGACAGCCAAATATGTCAGAATTTCTCCTTACAAGGTGAGAATAGTGCTTGACATAATCAAGGGCAAGCCCGTAACGGAAGCAATCGCAATACTCGAAAATACGCCCAAGGCGGCGAGCGAAGTTTTGATTAAGGTCGTCAACAGCGCGGCTGCGAACGCAGAGAACAATCAGAATCTGGCGAGGAACGACCTCTATATCGCGGAGTGCTATGCGGACGAGGGCCCCACTCTCAAACGCATTCAGGCTGTGTCCAAGGGCAGAGCTTATCGTATCAACAAAAGAACGAGCCACGTCACCGTCGTGCTCGACTCGATGGCATAAGGAGGTATCGCAATGGGACAGAAAGTTGATCCGAACGGTCTCAGAACCGGCATTATCAAACCTTGGAGCTCAACGTGGTATGCGGACAAGGCGCACTTCTCCGACAATATCGTCGAGGACAACAAGGTGCGTAAGTTCATCAAGAAGAAATACTATGACAACGCTATCTCCAAGATAACTATCGAAAGAGCGGCGGACAAGTTTGTCGTGAGCATTCATACCTCCCGTCCCGCAACGCTTATAGGCAAGGCGGGCGCAGGCGTAGAGCAGATAAAGAAAGAGGTCGAAAAGCTCCTCGGCAAGACGGACAAAAAGGTCAGCATCAATATTATGGAAGTCAAACAGCCCGATGCGGACGCGCAGCTTGTCGCCGAGAATATCGCAAAGCAGCTCGAAGGCAGAGCGTCCTTCCGCCGCACGATGAAGCAGGCGATGTCAAAGGCTATGAAATCGGGCGCAAAGGGCATCAAGACCATGGTCAGCGGACGTCTGGACGGCGCGGAAATCGCAAGAAGCGAGCAGTACCGCGACGGCTCCATTCCGCTTCAAACGCTCCGTGCGAATATCGATTACGGCGTAGCGACGGCGCACACCACGTTCGGCGCTATCGGCGTGAAGTGCTGGATATACAAGGGAGAAGTCCTCGGCAAAAATCCACTTGAAGGAGGAAATCAATAATGTTAATGCCTAAACGCGTCAAAAGACGTCGCCAAATGCGTGGCAGAATGAAAGGCAAAGCGACCAAGGGCAATATTGTCGCATACGGCGAGTTCGGACTTGTTGCGCAGGAGCCGGGCTGGATTACCTCCAACCAAATCGAGGCTGCCCGTGTCGCAATGACAAGATATATCCGCAGAGGCGGAAAGGTCTGGGTGGATATCTTCCCCCACAAGCCCGTCACAAAGAAGCCTGCCGAGACCCGTATGGGTTCAGGTAAAGGTTCTCCCGAGTACTGGGTAGCGGTTGTTAAGCCCGGTCGCGTGATGTTTGAAATCGCGGGAGTTGACGAAACAGTAGCAAAAGAGGCTTTGCGTCTTGCAGCAAACAAACTGCCCGTCAAGTGCAAGTTTGTAAAGGCTGAGGATACGGCTAAGGTCGAAGGCGGTGAACAATGAAATCGAAACAAGTTTTGGATATGAACGATAAGGAATTGCAGGAGAAGCTCGCAGAGCTCAAATCCCAGCTGTTTTTCCTTCGCTTCAAAAACGCCACTAATCAGCTCAATAACCCCAAGGAGTTGACGGAAGTCAGACACGACATCGCTCGCGTCAAGACCGTCATCCGCCAAAGAGAGCTTGCCAAAGCCAAGAAGGCAGAAGCTAAGGGCTAATCGGAGGATAATATGGAAGAAAGAAATCTCAGAAAAGAGAGAGTGGGAATCGTCGTGAGCGACAAGATGGACAAGACTATCGTCGTCGCAATCAGCGAGCGCGTAAAGCATCCCCTGTATAAGAAAATTGTCAGCCGCACCAAAAGATGCAAGGCGCACGACGAGAACAATTCGTGCGGCATAGGCGATAAGGTGCGCATCGCAGAGACTCGTCCGCTTTCAAAGGACAAGTGCTGGAGACTCGTTGAAATAATCGAGAAGGCGAAGTAAGGAGGAGCGTACTATGATTCAACCGTTGAGCTGGCTCAAAGTCGCGGACAACAGCGGAGCCAAAGAGATTATGTGTATCAGAGTTTTGGGCGGTTCTTTCAGAAGAAGCGGAAATATCGGCGACGTTATCGTTGCGTCCGTCAAATCCGCCATCCCCGGCGGCAAGGTGAAGAAGGGCGACGTCGTGAAGGCGGTTATCGTGCGCACGCAGTTCGGGCTTCAACGCGAGGACGGCAGCTATATTAAGTTTGACGACAACGCCGCGGTCATCATCGACAACCAAAAGCAACCCCAAGGCACTCGTATCTTCGGACCAATCGCAAGAGAGCTTCGTGACAAGGATTATATGAAGATTATCTCGCTTGCTCCGGAAGTGCTGTAAGAAGGAGGATAGTATTATGGCAAATCTGAGTGTTAAAAAGGGCGATAACGTGATGGTCATCACCGGAAAGGACAAGGGAAAGGTCGGCAAGGTGCTTGCAGTCAATACCGACACCCACAGGATTTACGTTGAAGGCGTCAATATCGTTTCCAGAAGCAAAAAACCCAGAAACGCGCAGGATCAGGGCGGCATAATCAAGAGAGAGGGCACGATCGACGTGTCCAATGTTATGCACGTGTGCGATTCCTGCGGCGACGTGGTGAGAGTAAAGCACGAGATAAAGGACGTAAACGGAAAACAGAAATCCGTGCGCGTATGCCCCAAGTGCGGAGCTTCCCTCGACGAGAAGAAGTCGTCGGCTAAGAAAGCAGCCAAGAAGGCGGCAAAGAAAAAAACAGAAAAGTCCGAGGAAAACAAGGACTGATATAAATCGGAGGTAATATCGTGGCAGACAAAAAAAATCAGGTTGCTAAAGCAACTGCAACCGATAAGAATGCTGGTAATGCTGACAGATACCGTATGAGAAAGCAGTACGCCGAAGAGGTTGTGCCGGCTCTCATCAAACGCTTTGGCTACAAAAACGTGAACGAAGTTCCCCGCATAGAGAAAATCGTCCTCAACATGGGCCTCGGCGACTGCAAAGACAACAGCAAATCCCTGCAACTCGCAGTGGAGGAGTTGAAGCTGATTGCAGGTCAAAAACCCGTTATCACAACAGCAAAAAAATCAGTCGCAAATTTCAAGGTCAGAGAGGGAATGAACGTCGGCGCAAAGGTCACTCTGCGCGGCAACAGAATGTACGATTTTCTGGATAAGTTCATATCGATCGCTCTCCCCAGAGTCCGTGACTTCCGCGGAATTTCCGCAAAGTCCTTCGACGGAAGAGGCAACTACGCGGTTGGCGTCAAGGAGCAGCTCATCTTCCCCGAAATCGATTACAGCAAGGTCGAAAAAGTACGCGGATTTGATATTTGCATCGTAACGACGGCAAAGACAGACGAAGAGGCACGCGAGCTTTTGAAGCTCCTCGGAATGCCTTTCGCCAAGTAAGGAGTGTGAATTATGGCCAAAACAGCAATGAAGATAAAACAGCAAAGGCCTCAGAAATATTCGACGCGCGAGTATACGCGCTGCCGTATATGCGGCCGTCCGCATTCCGTGCTCAAAAAGTACGGGATTTGCAGAGTTTGCTTCCGCAATCTCGCCTACAAGGGTGAAATCCCCGGCGTGAAGAAAGCAAGTTGGTAAGAGGAGGTAAAGATTATGACAGACCCAATCGCGGATATGCTCACAAGAATCAGAAACGCCCTGACTGCCAAACACGAAACCGTCGAGGTTCCCGCAAGCAAAATCAAGGTTGCAATCGCGGATATACTGGTCAAGGAAGGATATATCAAGGGCTATGAAATCGTCGAGGGAGGCGTTCAGAACACCATCCTCATCACGCTGAAATACGCCCCGAACAAAAATCAGAAGGTTGTTACGGGACTCAAAAGAGTTTCCACCCCCGGCTTGCGCGTTTACGCAAACGTGGACAATCTTCCCAAGGTGCTGGGCGGAATGGGCATTGCCATTCTCTCCACGTCGAAGGGTATTCTCACCGACAAAGAGGCGAAAGCTCAGCACATAGGCGGCGAAGTGCTTGCCTACGTTTGGTAAGGAGGTAGAGAGATATGTCGAGAATAGGCAGAGCTCCTATCACGCTTCCCGCAGGAGTTACATTTGAAAACAAGGACAATCTCGTCACCGTCAGCGGACCTCTCGGAACGTTGACTCAGAAGGTCGATAAGTCCATAGACGTCGCTTTGGAGAACGGACACATCGTATGCCGTCGCCACTCCGACGACAAGGACCACCGCGCGCTTCACGGTCTGTACCGCGCTCTCATCCACAACATGGTCGTGGGAGTGACGAAGGGCTTTGAAAAATCCCTTATCGTCAGCGGCGTCGGTTACAAGGTTACGCTCAGCGGCAACAACAAGATGACTCTCAACATCGGCTATTCCCACCCTATCGAGGTGGTAGCTCCCGAGGGCATCACGTTTGCGCAGCCCGCTCCGCTTGAAATCGTCGTGAAGGGCATCGACCGTCAGCTCGTCGGTCAGCAGGCGGCGATAATCAAGGCGTACAAGCCCGTCGAGCCCTATCACAACTACGGCATCCACTATAAGGACGAGACCGTGATTAAGAAGGTCGGAAAGAGAGCGACGAAGTGATGAGTGAGGTGAGACTATGATAAGTAAGAAAGATAAAAATCAGGACAGAGTTATCCGTCACGCAAGAGTAAGGAAGAAGGTAAGCGGCACCGCCGAGAGACCCCGCCTTTGCGTGTACAGAAGCACCAACCATATCTATGCTCAGGTCATCGACGACGTGAAAGGAAACACGCTTTGCTCGGCGTCCACGCTGACGAAGGAGGTCGCGGCGAAAATCGCAAAGGCGACCAAGACGGAGGCTTCCAAGCTCGTAGGCGAAGCCGTTGCGAAAAAGGCTTTGGAGCTTGGCATCAAGCAGGTCGTATTCGACAGAGGCGGCTACCTTTATACGGGCAGAGTTCAGGCACTGGCAGACGGCGCAAGAGAAGCCGGTCTTGAGTTTTAGGAGGAATTATGGCAGACAATCGTGACAGAAGAAACGATAGAAACAGAGAAGAAAGCGACGGCTTTACCGAAAAACTCATCGCCGTAAACCGCGTCACCAAGACGGTCAAGGGCGGCAGAAACATGCGTTTCTCGGCTCTGGTGGTCGTAGGCGACGGCAACGGAAACGTCGGACTCGGAATGGGTAAGGCGGCAGAGGTGCCCGAAGCTATAAAGAAGGCTTCTCAGCAGGCGAGACACAACGTCGAGCAGATGTCTCTGAAAGGCAATACCATTCCTCACGCGACGACGGGCAAGTTCGGACGCGGTCAGGTGCTTTTGCTCCCCGCCGAAGAAGGTACCGGCGTTATCGCCGGCGGCGCGGTGCGTATGGTGCTGGAGGTTGCGGGTGTAAAGGATATTAGAACGAAGTCCCTCGGCTCCAACAATCCCATAAACAGCGCAAAGGCAACGATAGAGGGCTTGCGCAGTCTGCGTAACGCAGAGGAAATCGCGCAGCTTCGCGGCGTCGAAGTCGTGGTCGACTAAGGAGGACGAAACTATGGCTAAGAAAGCAGAAAAAGCGGCAAATTCCGTCAAAATCACTCTCGTCAGAAGTTCCAACGGTATCCTCAAAAATCAGAAAGCCAATCTCGAAGCGTTGGGATTGCATAAAATCGGTCAGACAAAGACCTTCGTCGACAATGCCTGCGTAAGAGGCAAAATCGCAAAAGTTTCTCACCTCGTCAAGGTGGAAGAAATCTGAGGAGGAAGAAGACTATGAATTTACAAGACATCAAACCCGCAGACGGCGCGAAAACCGCATCCAAGAGAGTCGGACGCGGCATAGGCTCGGGCACGGGCAAGACATCCACTCGCGGTCACAAGGGTCAATGGGCTAGAAGCGGTGGCGGCGTCCGTCCCAACTTCGAAGGCGGACAAATGCCCATGACAAGACGACTCCCGAAAATCGGTTTCAACAATAAGAGATTCGCCCACGTTTACAATACGGTGAATGTCGACGTGTTCAACAGATTCGAGGACGGTGAAGTTGTAGATATCAACAAGCTCATAGATGAGAGAATCATCAAACAGACCGAAAACTACGGTCTCAAGGTTTTGGGCAATGGCGTGCTTGAAAAGAAACTTGTCATAAAAGCTAACAAATTCACCGCGTCTGCAATTCAAAAAATCGAAAAGGCAGGCGGCACAGCAGAGGTGCTCTAATGTTTGAAACGCTCAAAAACGCATTCAAGTCCAAAGAGATCAGAGTGAAGATTTTCCTCACTCTGGCTCTTATACTTGTTTATCGTATAGGATGCTATATTCCTTTGCCTACGCTAAACGCGACCGCTGTCAATCAGTTGTTCTCGTCTAACGACTTCTTCAACGTGTTGACGATAGTGACGGGCGGCTCTATGTCCAACGCGACCCTGTTCTCGCTGGGTATTTTGCCGTTTATCAACTCCTTCATCATAATGCAGCTTCTCACTCTGGTCATTCGTCCTCTGGAAAGGCTGTCCAAGGAGGGAGAGGAAGGCAGAAGGAAAATCACTCAGATTACGAGAATCGTCGCTATCATGCTTGCTATAATTCAGGCAATCGGTATTGTCGTGACCCTGTATAACGGAAAAGCCATAAGACCCATATTCGACTATGAGACGGGCTCGGAGACGGCGCCCATTCTGACAATGGCGGTGACTATCGTTATGTTGGTCGGCGGAAGCACGATGGTTATGTGGCTGAGCGAGAGAATCACCGAATACGGCATCGGAAACGGCACGTCGATTATCATCTTCATCGGCATACTCGCAACCGCAGGCAGCAGTATCGCAAACGCGCTTAGAATGGTCGGCAACCAGTGGACGTATATCTGGAACATCATCGGATATATACTGGTGGTCGTGGCAATCCTCTTCTTCATCGTCTTTGTGGATGGCGCGGAGAGAAGAATCCCCGTGCAATACTCCAAGCAGATCAAGGGCAACAAGATGTACGGCGGTCAGACCACGTACATTCCCATCCGCGTCAACGGAAGCGGCGTTATGCCGATAATATTCGCTTCGTCGCTGCTTATGTTCCCGCAGATGATAATACAGCTGTTTTTCAGCACCTCGTCCGCGGCACGCTGGTACGAAAGATATATGGGAACGGGCACTCCCGTTTACTACGTTTTGCTCGCGCTGTTGATTTTGGGCTTCTCCTACTTCTACGCGCAGATACAGTTCAATCCCGACGACGTGTCCAAGAACATTCAGCAGTACGGCGGATTTATCCCCGGCATAAGAGCGGGCAAGCCTACGAGCGATCTGCTTCGTAAAACCAACAACCGCATTACGCTGTTCGGCGCGGTGTTCCTTATGATAATCGCGCTCATCCCGACGTTCGTATTTATCGCGCTGTCGGGTCATTACTCGGGCTACGACCTCGGGCTTGCGAACTCCTTCTCGGCAACGGGACTGCTGATCGTCGTGTCGGTCGCGCTCGAACTGAACAAGCAGCTCGAATCGCAAATCATGATGAAGCACTACAAGGGCTTCCTCAAATAAACAAAAATCCGCATATTTTGCTCGCTTTGCGCAAATCGGTTCTTAAATCGTTTGCGTTGCGGGCAAAAAAATGCTAAAATAAGGGGCTATGAAAAATATAATTCTTTTAGGCGCTCCCGGCGCGGGCAAAGGCACACAGGCGGCACTTATATGTGAGGAATACAACGTTCCCCACATTTCCACGGGCGATATTTTGAGACGCAACATTAAGGAGGGCACTCCCCTCGGCGTCAAGGCGCAAGAATATATCGACGCAGGCGCGCTCGTACCCGACGAAGTGGTTATAGGTCTCGTAGAGGACAGACTGTCGGCGGCCGATTGCCAAAACGGCTACGTGCTCGACGGCTTCCCCCGCACCATACCGCAGGCGGAGGCGCTTGATAAGGTGGCGAGCATCGATATGGCGGTCAATATCGACGTCCCGTTTGATATGATTGTCACAAGACTCGGCGGAAGAAGAGTCTGCAAGTGCGGCGCGACGTATCACGTATCCACGCTTAACGGCGAGACAAAGTGCAAGGCTTGCGGAGACGATTTGTTTATCCGCGACGACGACAGACCCGAGACGGTTCAGAACAGACTCAGAGTGTATCAGGATCAGACCGAGCCTCTCATCAACTACTACGCGGGACAAGGCAAACTTGTCAATGTACCCGCAACCGGCTCCATACAGGAGATATTCGAGGACGTTAAAAAGGTGCTTGAATGATAATTCTCAAAAGCTCTGCCGAAATAGAGTGTATGCGCAAATCGGGCGCGATTTTGAGAGACTGTCTGCTTTTCATCGAAGAGAGAGTAAAGCCCGGCGTAACTACCAAGAGATTGGACGAATTTGCCCACGATTACATAATCAGGCACGGATGTCAGCCCTCTTTCCTTGGATACGGCGGCTTCCCCGCGACGATATGCGCCTCTCCCGACAACGTAGTCGTGCACGGATTTCCGAACGACAAAAGGCTGGAAGAGGGTCAAATACTCAGTATCGACTGCGGACTGGTGTTCAAGGGCTGGCAGGCGGACGCGGCGAGAACGTTTCCCGTCGGCGAGATAAGCGAAGAGAAGAACCGGCTGGTCGAGACCACGAGAGAGAGTTTTTTCAAGGGCGTCGAACAGTTTAAGGTCGGAAACAGATTGGGAGATATCTCCCACGCCGTACAGCAGCACTGCGAGACAAGAGGCTACGGCATAGTCAGGTCGATGGTCGGACACGGCATCGGAAGGGATATGCACGAGGACCCGCCCGTACCCAATTACGGCAAAGCGGGACACGGATTGAAGCTGGAAGTCGGGCTTGTACTTGCGATAGAGCCTATGGTGAATATGGGCGGCTACGAGACGGTGGAGAGCGGTTGGAGCTGTACGACAAAGGACGGAAAGCCCTCCGCACATTACGAAAACACGGTTGCGCTCACCGAGCACGGCGCGGAAATATTGACATTGTGATATGGAACTTGGTCAGATAGTATATTCCAAAGCGGGGCGCGACAGCGGAAAATATTTCGCGGTTGTGGAGCTTGTCGGAGAGGACAGAGTCAAAATAGCCGACGGCGACGCGAGGCGGATAAAAAAAGCTAAGCTCAAAAACGTAAAGCATCTGCAATCTGACGGCGACGTACTCGCCAAGATTGCGGAGAAACTTAAAAACGGAACGCAGATTTTCGACGCAGAGCTGTACAGCGCACTCCGTTTTTACAATGACAGCAAAGAATAAGGAAGGTTCTATGTCAAAGGAAGACGTAATCGAAACCGAAGGCAAAGTGGTTGAGGTATTGCCGAAAACTCAGTTCAGAGTGGTGCTCAACAACGGTCACGAGATATTGGCGTATCTCGGCGGCAAGTTGCGTATCAACAACATCAGAATCCTTGAAGGCGACAAGGTCAAAATCGAAATGTCGCCCTACGACCTCACTAAGGGCAGAATTATCTACCGCAACAAGTAAGGTCAAAAAAATAAGAACTTATCGGAGGTTCACTATGAAAGTCAGACCCAGTGTAAAGCCTATGTGCGACAAATGCAAGGTAATCAAAAGAAACGGCAGAGTTATGGTTATCTGCTCCAAGTATCCCAATCACAAGCAGCGTCAGGGCTGATAGTTTCCCGTTTGACCCCGACCCCATTGTTTGTCTCATTACGGCATAAAGCCTGAGAGAGCAAATAAACGGGGTCCCCGCAAACGTCCCTGTTTGTGGGGTAAGCAGGGGTCCCCGTCAAACCTCCGCGTTTGATGGGGTACAAATTCGGAAATGTGCGTAGGGCGGCTGGTCGCCTCATTCCAATCTTTGGGCGACTACCTATGCGTGGCATATATAGAATATATTTTTTATACTTATCGGAGGTAGAAAATGGCAAGAATCGCCGGCGTGGATCTTCCGCGCGACAAGAGAGTTGAATACGGATTGACTTATATCTACGGCATAGGTCTTCCGACTTCTCAGAAAATCCTGAAAGCTACCGGCATCAGTCCCGACGTAAGAGTCAAGGATCTGACGGAGGCGCAGGTTAGTCTCATTCGTGACTACATCGAAAAAAATCTGCACGTCGAAGGCGACCTCAAACGCGAGGTCGGTCTCAATATCAAGAGACTTATGGAAATAGGCTGCTATCGCGGAGTGCGTCATAGGAAGGGTCTTCCCGTGCGCGGTCAGAGCACAAAGCAGAACGCCCGTACCAGAAAAGGTCCGAAGCGTACCGTAAGCCGCAAGAAATAAGGAGGCGCGATTATGGCAGGTATTGCAAGAAAAGCGATAAAGAAAAGGAAAGATATCAAACGCGTTGAAAAAGGACAGGTGCATATCCACGCCTCTTTCAACAATACGATCGTCACAATTACGGACATGAACGGCAACGCGATATCGTGGTCGTCCGCGGGCAAGCTCAAATTGCGCGGAAGCCGTAAGTCTACGCCTTTTGCGGCGCAGATGGTCAGCGAGGACGCGGCGAAGATTGCATACGACCAAGGCATGAGAACCGTCGAGGTCTATGTCAAGGGTCCCGGTCAGGGCAGAGAGTCCGCAATCCGCGCACTCGGCAACATAGGTCTGGAAGTCACGCTCATTCAGGACGTGTCCCCCATTCCCCACAACGGCTGCCGTCCGCCTAAGGCGAGAAGACTGTAAGAGGAGGATAAAAGATTATGGCTAAGTATACAGGACCCGATTGCCGTCTTTGCAGACGCGAGGGTTGCAAACTTTATCTCAAAGGAGACAAGTGCAACAGCGATAAGTGCCCGTTGCTCAAAAAATACGCTCCTCCCGGAGACCACGGCAAGGGCAGAAAGAAAAACAGCGGCTATTCCGTTCAGCTGCGCGAGAAGCAGAAGACCAAGCGCTATTACGGCGTGACGGAGAAGCAGTTCAAGATGTACTACGACAAGGCGTCCGAAATGCGCGGCGTCACGGGCGAAAATATGCTCGTCCTTATCGAGAGACGTCTTGACAACGTGGTGTACCGTCTCGGTCTCGGCGCGTCCAGAGCTATGGCTCGTCAGATTGTCAACCACGGACATATCACCGTCAACGGAAAGTCCGTCAATATCCCATCTTATATCGTTAAGACGGGAGACGTTATCGCTGTAAAGGAAAACAAGAAGGATTCGGAACTTTGGAATTCCGTCAAAGAGACCAAAAATCTCAGCATCGTGAAGTGGCTGTCCTTTGACAACGCTACGCTTACGGGCACGGTCGTCGCTCTTCCCGAAAGAGCGGATATCGACCTCGACATCAAAGAGCACCTCATCGTCGAGTTGTACTCGAAATAATCCGTCGGAGGAAAACAGAAATGATGGAGATAAAAAGTCCAAAGATAACATTCGAGGAGAACGAAAGCAGGAACTACGCCAAGTTTGTGGTCGAGCCGCTTGAACGCGGCTTCGGCACCACCATTGGCAACAGCTTGCGCCGCATTCTTCTCTCTGCGCTCCCCGGCGCCGCAGCAGTCGGTATCAAAATCGCGGGAGTAGACCACGAGTTTTCCACCATCAAGGGAGTAAAAGAGGAAGTCACCGAGATTATCCTCAACCTCAAAACAGTAAGATTTAAGGCTGTCAGCAGTCTGGAAAGAGCGGGCAAACAGCTCTGCCGTCTGCACGCTTATTCCGTAGGACCCGTCACGGCGGGCGATATCGAGTGCGCTGTCGGCATCGAGGTTATGAACCCCGAGCAGGTCATCTGCACTCTCGACGAGGGCGCGGAAATAGATATGTCTATCTACGTTAAGTGCGGCAGAGGCTACGTCCCCTCCGCTCAGAACAAGGAAGCGCTCGAATCCATCGGTTACATACCGATTGATTCCATCTACACCCCCGTCGTTAAGGTGAACTATGCAGTCGAAAGCACCCGCGTAGAGCAGAGCATAGACTTTGACAAGCTCACGCTCGAGGTGACTACGGACGGCACCACTACCGCAAAGGAAATCACTTCCCTCGCAGCGAAGATTATGAACGACCACGTCAAGCTCTTTGTCGACCTCGTCGAGAATATGGCGGATACCGCTATACTCGTCGAGCCGCAGGCGGACAGCAAGGTTAAGGTGCTTGAAATGTCCGTTGAGGATTTGGATTTGTCCGTGCGTTCATACAACTGCTTGAAGCGCGCGAACATTCACACCGTAGACGATTTGACAAGACGTTCCGAGGACGATATGCTGAAGGTCAGAAATCTCGGAAAGAAATCCCTCGAAGAGGTTGTCAAGAAGCTCGAAGACCTCGGTCTGGGCTTGAAGACGCAAGAGGACTAAGGAGGACAATATGCCGAAAAAATTAGGAAAACGTACAGACCAGAGAATGGCTATGCTCAAAAATCAGGTTTCCGAATTGCTGTGGTACGGTGAAATCAGCACCACCGTCGACCGCGCGAAAGCAGTGAGAAGCCTTGCGGAAAAATATATCACTATCGCCATGAGAGCGTACAAGGACGACGTCAAGGTCACAAAGAACGTGACTACGACCAACGCCAAGGGCGCAAAGACCCAGACGGCGGTTGAGTTCACCAACGACGGTCCCAAAAAGCTCGCTGCGCGCCGCAGACTTATGGCGGAGCTCGTCGATTTGCAGGAAATCAAGGGCGAGAAAGAGACCAAACCCGCCTACAAAGCGCGTATAAAGGACGTGAAGCATCCTCTTATCGAGAAGATTTTCAAGGAGTATGCGCCCAAGTACGACGCCCGCAAGGAGCAACTCGGACAGGGCGGCGGATATACCAAGATTTTGAAGACGGGAAATCGTAGGGGCGATGCCGCCGAAACTTGCATTCTAAAACTGATTTAATCGCCACTGTTTAGCGAATAACTGCGGAAAAGCCGTTTTGTTTCAGTCACGTACGTTAGTACGTTAGGCTGTTTATAAAACGGCTTTTTTGTTCTTCATCTAAATATCGGCGATTAAATCAGTTTTAGTGCACTATATTTGATAGGAAGTGAACACAACGTGCACCCATTCAAGAGACTGATTGCGCACTTAACGCGCTTGCATTCTGCTTGAACGGGTGTGAGCACGACGATTCGCTGTTCAAGGGACTGCATCAGCGCGTGCAAGGCGCGCGCCAACCTGAGTGCCGAGCTTGATGTTCTGTACAAGTGAGGGGCAAATTCTGTTTTTATTGCTCCGAACGAGTGATATAAATAGAGCTCTATGCTTGTATATGCGAGTGCCGATTGTCTCCCCCGCGAGCGACGGAACGTTAAATAGTGTACGTTCCTAATTCGAGTAGTGGGAGCCGCAGGGAAAGAGGGGGCTATTTCTTTTAGAGTACCCGCCGTATCCCTTGCAGAATAAATGTAAAAACGCTTTATTGAGAAAATGCAAAGTGCGATTTAACTCAATATCGCGTTTTTACAGTGCTTGGATTTGAATATATACAAACGAGCTTGTGACCGTTGTTTATCCTTCAAGCAATTCCAAGATGGAAATATCGTACGCGTGACATATCGCAAAAATATTGATAAGCGTAGGAACTATTGCATAAGTCTCTATCGAACTTACTCTTTTATTTGACATATCTATCGCTTTACCGAACTCTGCTTGACTTAGATTCAACGATTTACGCAAGTATTTTATGTTGTCACATACAAAATCGAAATTCATAATTCACCTCTACAAATATGTTTGTAAAAATAATATCACAAATAAGTTTGTAAGTAAAGTTTTTTACAAATAAATTTGTAAAAATATAGACAAAGGGGTAAATTTATGAATTGCGGTGAAGCATTAAAATATCAAAGAGAAGTGAAAGGGTATTCGCAAAGCGCGCTGGCATTGGAAACCGGTATATCGCAACAGAAAATCAGCTATTATGAGAGCGGAAAGCATTCTCCGTCTATTGAAGATTGTATTAAACTTGCCGATTTTTATGAAATTTCACTTGATGAGTTGGTCGGTCGAATTTATAAATACTAATAACGAAATATCATATTGTAGTCAATCCAACAAAGTTGGCCAGAGATTATTGCGTTCGGGGTGGTAGATTGCGCCCAAAATCCTGTCCTTGGCAAAGGGTACGTCCTTGCAGATATGCTTTATCAACTCCTTTGCGTACTCGCGCTTGCTGGTGTGGTTCATGGGGCAGGGGTTGTTTACGATTGGCAGGTTGAGGCGCTCCACGGCGCTTTTTATGTCACCCTCTTCGATATAGATGAGGGGACGGATGAGCGACACCCCCGAATTGCTCATATACGCCGTCGGAGAAAAGCAGGAGAAACGTCCTTCGTATATAAGGGAGAGAAGCATAGTTTCCGCCACGTCGTCGGCGTTGTGACCTAGGGCGAGCTTGCCGCCTCCCAGCTCGTTTATCTTGCCGTTGAGCGCGCCTCTGCGCATTTTGGCGCAGAGAGAGCATGGGTTGGATTCCTTTCTGGCGTCGAATATGATTTCAGCTATGTCCGTTTTTACTATGTGATGAGGCACTTCGAGCTCCTCGCATTTGGCAGTAAGCGCCGCAAAGGGCGCGTCGACGTCCTTTATCAGCCCCATATCGACGGTGATAGCCTCCAAGGTGAATTTTTCGGGTGAAAATCTGCGATAGGCGGCGAGCGCGCTTAGTAGCAGCGAGCTGTCCTTTCCGCCCGAAAGACCGACGAATATCCTGTCGCCGTCCGTAATCATCTTGTAATCCTGTATGGCGCGCCGCATTGCGCTTAGAATTTTTTGCATTTTTTCACCGTCGCGTAATAGAATTATATAGACAAAATTATACCCAAACACGCGCGTTATGACAAGCGCAATCGCTCAATTCGCCTTGACATAATTTCCGCAGTCACGTATACTTGTTTTCAAGCGCGGTACGCCGCGCAGGGAGCTAAGCCGAGTTGATAGACACCGTCATCGATTTTTTTCGTAATATAACCGGCAACGATTATCTTACGCTGTACGTCATTTCCATTATCCCCATCATCGAATTGAGAGGGGCTATAGTCTTTATGTCTGGAATGTTCAGCAGTGTGCAGGAGATGATTGCGGGTATGTTCTGCTGCGTGGCGGGCTCAACGACGGTCATACTGCCGCTGATATTGATTACAAGACCGCTCATCAGACGTATGAAGCGCTCAAAATGGTTTTCCAAGCTGGCGAAGAGCGTAGAGGCTTCGCTCGCGGACAGAGCGGAGTCGGCGTATTCTGCGGAGAACGAGGCGCGCAAGGCGGAGGAAGCCGCGCAGGACGGGAAAAAGAGGAAAAAGCCTATGTCCACGGATACGAAGAAGTTTTTGGGGCTTTTCGTATTTGTCGCGATACCGCTGCCGATGACGGGGGCATGGACGGGCTCGTGCATAGGGAGCTTTTTGGATTTCCCCGTGTGGAAAGCGTCGCTCGCGGTGTTCCTAGGGAATATCGTAGCGGGCTCGATACTCACGGTGATAGCATACTTTATGCCTAAGCAGTTTGCGGATTTGTTCCTGTACGGATTTGTGGTACTGGCTATAGTGATTGCGCTTATATTGTATTTTACGCGTTCTAAACGCATGGAAAAGCGCAGGCAGGAGGCGCTTGCCAAGTACGGCGGCAAGAACGAGTACGAGCTGGAATTGCTTCGTAAGGAAGCAGACGAGGACGGCAGAGTATTGATAAAGAAAGAGTATATCGACGAGAACGGCGACAGGCATATTATCATCGGAAGGGATGGGAGGAAGGATGAGAATGCCGTTAATGACGATAGGGTTATATAAGTTTTTTAATAAATCATTATCAAGCTAAGCGCAAGCGCGCTGAGTGCGCAAAAAATCTTCTGAAAAGTAGACGAATCGTCCACTTCCTATCCAACTATAATAATATACCCCGCGATTGTTTGCGTTCAAACAATGAAAAGCCTGCCGCTGACAAGCCTAACGCATATGAAATACGTGACTTGGAAGCGACAGGCTTTGACACAGTATCAACGTAAATGCGCGGGTTTTACGCTTTGTTGTTGCAGCCCAAAACGTTAACCAGCTTATGCTTCACAACCTGCTTGACAGCTTCTCTAGCCGGTCCGAGATACTGTCTGGGGTCGAAGTGAGAGGGGTTGAGAGCGAAGTGCTCGCGTATCGCGCCCGTGACCGCTATGCGCAGGTCGCTGTCGATATTTATCTTGCACACCGCCATAGAGGCCGCCTTGCGGAGCATTTCCTCGGGTACGCCCTGTGCGCCGGGCATGCTTCCGCCGTAGGAATTGACGATTTTCACAAGCTCCTGCGGAACTGACGAAGCGCCGTGCAGCACGATGGGGAAGCCGGGCAGACGCTTGCCGACCTCTTCGAGGATGTCGAAGCGCAGCTGAGCCTGTCCCTTGAATTTGTATGCGCCGTGCGACGTGCCGATTGCGATTGCGAGCGAGTCCACGCCGGTTTTGGAAACGAATTCCTGAACCTGATCGGGGTCGGTGAACGCCGCATCCTTCGCCGATACGTTGACCGCGTCCTCGATGCCCGCGAGCTTGCCCAGCTCCGCCTCGACGACTACGCCGTGGTCGTGAGCGTATTCCACAACCTGCTTGGTGATATTGATGTTTTCGGCAAACGGATGAGCGCTTGCGTCAATCATAACGGAAGTAAAGCCGTGATCCACGCAATCCTTGCAAAGCGCGAAGCTGTCGCCGTGGTCGAGGTGCAGGCAGATGGGAAGACCGCTGGTTTCGACCGCCGCGTCTACCATTTTGGTGAGATAGGTGGTGTTGGCGTACTTCCTCGCTCCCGCGGAAACCTGAAGGATGAGCGGAGCTCTTTCCTCAGTCGCAGCCTCTACGATACCCTGGATAATCTCCATATTGTTGACGTTGAACGCGCCGATTGCATAGCCGCCCTCATACGCCTTTTTGAACATTTCAGTTGTTGTAACCAATGGCATAATTTGTATAGCCTCCTCAGTTATTTTACGGTTAGTATTATACAACCGTGAGCAAAAAAATTCAACTGTTTACAAGAAATTCCGAATTATCCCGACGCAAATGTTTTTTTGCCGCCGTATCCTCGTTAACACCTGCCGAAGGGTATATCGGGAATGGCGAGAACTTTTCGCCGAGACACGCGAAAAACTTACAAGAATCTAAAAATTTTTTTAATTAACAAAAAGTTATTTTGCAATTTTTTTATGAATAACTATGCAGCAATTTATGCGCTCCAAATAGATTAAGCCGCGGGGGTTTACAAATCAGGCGTTAATTTGTCAAAGTTTTCTTTTAAGGATATTGCTCCGACCGTCACACGGCGTGCGCGTCGAGAGCGTGACATTTTTGTCGGAAACAGCATCTAACGTCACAATTATTGTCGAAAAAGCAAAAAATTCGAGAAACTAACCGCATAAATTCATAGAGTGAAGAAATATGTTTTTGGCTTTTAATCAAGTTATCAGTCAAACGTCGGGACGGGCAGAGCGGAAAGTCGCGACAATGTGTCCGTATAAAAATCCGCATTGATTATGCAAAAATGCAACAAAACCGCGCATAAGGTTGAATTGTAAACCAAATTTCGGCTCAATATATGGAGATTCTTCGGCAGTCTTCTCACAAAATATGGAAAAATTTTTTGAAATAAATGCATAAAATGTGGCTGATTATTCATAAAAACTAGCCGATAATGCATAAATTTGCAAATATTAAAGGTTTTTAAGGTTGTTTTTTATATAAAAAATCATTTGCCTATTATTAGGTTTTGTAGTAAAATATAAAAACAAAGTATTTATATGCAATGTGCGTGCTAGATAAAAATACATATAAATTCACAATATATTCAAGAAATGTTCGATTGGTTTTGGGGGAAACCATTGGAGGAAAGAAATGTCAAAGACTGAAAAGAGGCTGAGTATCGTATCGATTGTGCTTATAGCGGTTATGGTGTCTACCGCCGTTTTTAACGTCGCAATCGGAGGTATTTCCCTAGCTGCCGACGGCGGCGCGGGTTCTGCCGTCAACGGTTCTTCCGCTGCAAACAACTTTGAAAAAGTCAATATGGACCTCAGCTCTCTCAGGGAGCAGTATATCAACCAGTCGCTGTTGCAGAAGAATATCGCTTCTTTCGACGGCGAGCGTTGGGTAATTGTGGAGCTTACGGGCGATACTCTTTACGACAAATTCAGCTCCAGCACCCGCTACAACGAGTATTCGGATTTCGGAAAGAGCGTAGAGGGCAGAAAGGCGAAGGCGAATATTCAGGCGGAACAGCAGAAGTTTCTTTCCAAGCTGGATTCCCACGGCATAGACTACAAATTCAAGTATTCCTACACGGGTCTTGCCAACGCGGTCGCGATAAGGATAAACGCGGATTCCTTCAACGCCATAAAGAAGATGAACGGCGTTTCGGACGTGTATTATACGGAGAATTACGCCGTGCCTACCGTCGAGGCGGTGACCAACAACGCAAACGTTTACACCACGGGTATTTACGATTCCTCCGATATCGATTACAAGGGCGATGGTATGGTCGTAGCCGTACTGGATACGGGTCTCGATTACACGCACGAAGCCTTTGCGACTATGCCCGAAAATCCCGCTCTCGGATGGGATAAGGCGTACGTGGAGAATAAACTCGCTTCGGCGGAGTTCAACGCGGTGGGCACCGCGGACGATTTTTATTATAACGAGAAGATCCCGTTTGCGTACGATTACGCCGACGACGACACGGACGTGTATCCGTCCTATTCCTCGCACGGCACCCACGTCGCAGGTATCGTTGCGGGCAGCAGCGATTACGTCGTGAACAAGGAGACGGGCGAAAAATTTATCGGCGTCGCACCCCAAGCGCAGCTTGTCATAGGCAAGGTCTTCACCGATAATCTTGACAGCGAGGGTCTCGGCGGAGCAAATTCGATGGATATTCTGGCGGCGGTCGAGGATTGCGCGTTGCTCGGCGTTGACGTCATAAATATGAGTCTTGGCACTGCGGCGGGCTTTACGGACGAGAGAAGTTCGACTTGGATTACGGAAATCTATGCTCTGGTCGAGGCTGCGGGTATAAGCCTTGTGGTCGCGGCGAGCAACGATTACAGCTCCGGTTTCGGCGGCGGCAACGGTACCAACCTTGCGAGCAACCCCGACAGCGGAACGGTCGGCTCTCCCTCGACGTACGGCTTCGCGCTTTCGGTCGCTTCCATCAACGGACAGAAATCCGACTATCTCATCGCCAACGACGACCCCAATCAGGTTGCGTTTATAACGGAATCCAGCAACGAATTCGGCATTGCGTTCGAGTTTGTGGATTTGCTTTACGGCATAGCGGCGCAGACGAGGGGAGTGGCTTCCGTAGCAAGAACGGAAAATCTGAAATTCAAATACGTGGTTATCGGCGACGTCGGACGTCCCGGCAACTATACTTCGACGATAAAGAGAAGGCTTGCCGATAAGACCGGCTATGACGGAACAATCGCTCTCGTCAAGCGCGGAGACACTACTTTTGCCGAAAAGGTTCAGGCGGCAATGGACGCCGGTGCGGACGCGTGTATAATTTACAACAACGTCGCTGGCACGATAAGAATGTCCCTCGGCGAGGTGGAAAATCCCATTCCGACCTGCTCCATAACCATGGACGCAGGCAAGGTGTTTGTGGACAACGCGGACAGAAGAACGGCTTGCGGAAGCATAACCGTCAATGCGAGCGAACAGATTGCGGGCCCGTTTATGTCGGACTTTTCGAGCTGGGGACCCACTCCCGACCTGCACCTTAAACCTGAAATCACCGCGCACGGCGGCGAAATAACCTCTGCGGTCGCGGGCGGATACGACGTTTACAGCGGCACGTCGATGGCGGCTCCGAATATGGCGGGCGCGATCGCGCTTCTGCGCCAGCACCTCAAAGGCGAGGGACTTACGGGAAAAGAGCTGAGCGCTAGGGTAAATCAAGTGCTTATGAGCACCGCGACTATCGCCAATAATGACAGCGGCAATCCCTATTCGCCGAGAAAGCAGGGCGCGGGTCTTGCTGGCATAAAAGACGCAATCGATTCCGAAGGATATATCACGGTCAACGACGCCAACGGCGACGTGAGCGATAAGACCAAAATAGAGCTTTTCGACGACCCGACAAAGAAGGGTGTTTACGAGCTCAGATTTACGATGCGTAACACGACGGATAAAGCTCAGACGTATGAGCCGAAGGTCTACGTTATGACCGAAACGATGTCGTCCGATATGAAGACGGTGGCGGAAAAGGCGTATATACTGAACAATGACTGCACTATCGAGTATAAAGTGGGCGGTCAGACTCACAGCGGAACGCTCACCGTGCCTCAGAACGGCACCGTTGAGGTGGAAATAAAGATTACTCTCGGCGCGGGCGCGAAACAGTATCTCGATACCAACTTCATAAACGGCATGTACGTCGAGGGCTTCGTGTCTATGGTCGCGACGGGCGATACCAAGATAACTCTCGGACTGCCTTATCTGGCGTTCTACGGAGACTGGACGGACGCGCCCTTGTTCGATTACGATACGTATGAGCTTGCCGAAAGCGAAATGGACTCCGAAATCAAGCTCGAGAATAAACTCAAAGCCAGCGCGGCGGAGACGAGGATTATCGGAATGTATTACAACGACGAGTACATTCTGCCCCTCGGTCAGTATATATACGAGCAGAACGAAGAGGACGTTCAGATTTATCCCGAGAGAGAAAAAATCGCAATCTCGATGTTTGACGACACGCAGTACGGTCATACGATTTACGAGATATACGCGGTTTATGCGGGACTGTTGCGCGGCGCCGCTTATATGAACGTGGTCATAACCGACGCGGCGACGGGCGAGGTCAAATTCGTTCAGAGACAGGAGAACGTCAATAAATCCTATGCGGCGGGAGGCTCCAACCGCGGCGCGTTTGTGCCTCTCGAGCTTAATCCCGCAGAATGGGGGCTTTCAAACAACTCGACATATTACGTTTCTCTGGTCGGAGAAATCGATTACGGTCATTATGAGGATGCGGACGGCGAGAAGCACGGCGCTTCTGCGGGACAGAATAAGACCAACGTCGACAGTGAAGGATACCGTATCGACGCGAGCGGTAACAGAGTTTTGGATAAAAACGGTTATCCGATACTCGATATAAGAAACTCGTTCAACTTCCAGTTTACGGCGGACTACGAGTCTCCCGAAATGCTGTCGTATAAGATACGTTACGTTCCTTATACAGTAAATAAGGTAGTAAAATACCGTATATATATGGACGTCGAGGTCAGGGACAACCAGTACGTTCAGGACGTGCTTCCCTGTTATATCGACGAAACCCGTACGGAGAATAAACTCCGTCTGCTGACGGAATACGCAATTCCCGTATACGGTCAAAAGGGCGAAACGAGCACCGTTTCTTTTGAAATAACCGATTTGTATGAGGATTATATCAAAAACAGCACGGAAGAAAAGCAGCTCTATTTGCAGGTAGAGGACTACGCGCTCAATTCCACGACTTACGTGATTAAGCTGGGTTCGAAGGGCATATCCGCCGAGGCAAAGAATTATCCGTACTCCGTCGAATTTGCCGAGGACGAACTGCTTGTCAAGGGCGATACCGCAGTTGACGGAAAGGGCAATACCTACAACTGGTACGAGCTGACTTTGTCGCCTTACACGCTTTATACGCTCAATCCGACCGTTAAAGTACTGAACGACGCGGGCGAACCCGTTGTTTCGACTTCTACGGACGCGCTCTTTAAGACGCTTACATGGACGGGCGGCGGCAACAGAGTGTTTGCGGACAATTATCAGCTGTTCAGCAATTCTCCCGCTATCTCGGCAAGAACGACTATGACTCTTGGCGACGAGACGGGTAAGGTTTATGCGAGAATAAGGGTGTCGATAAAGGGCGAGACGGTAAATCCTCTGCCCAAGCCCGAAAGCATAACGTTCAATCCCGTGATAAACGGCAAGGGCTACGTCGTGTCACTCGACGCGGTTACCCCCGAGCTCGAACTCAACCCCGGTCAAACCTTGAAGCTCGGCTGGACCGTGTCCCCTTGGTACTGCACCGCGCCTCAGGTGATTTGGTCGTCCTCCAATCCGGATGTTGTCAAAGTTGACGCCGACGGCGTGATAACCACGATCGGCAGAGGCAGCTCTTATATTATGGTTCAGTCCAAGAACGATTCCAACGTCGTAAAGAGCGTGCGCGTCAAGGTGGGCTCTTCTTACAGGGTATCGAATTACAGCCTGATGGAGTTCTACGGTCACGGAGTAGCCAATATACCGAACAATCTGAACATTATGTACCTCAACGAGGACTGCTTCAAGGGCAGAACGGATATAACGAAGGTCATACTTCCCACAACGCTTACGGAAATCCCCGAAAACGCTTTCCAAGGCTGTACCGCTCTCGAAGAAGTGATTATCCCCGGCAAATGTACGGTTATCAAAGAAAATGCGTTTGACGGATGCAGAGCGTTGAAAACGGTCAGATTGGGTCAGTTTGTCGACTCCGAACAGAATTCCGTCGGAGACGAGTATTTCGGAACTTTGACGGTCGGCCGCCATGCGTTCAGAGACTGCGTCGCGCTCGATACAATCACGATGTACGGCGGGACTTTCGACGCCGCAGACTATTACGAGATAAATTCTCAGCGCCGCATCACGACCCTTTACGACGAGGCGTTCCTCGGATGCGTGAAGCTGGGCAGTATCGATTTGTACGAGGTTCGCGTTTCGGGCTCAGGAGTTTTCAGAAACTGCACGGGTCTTAGAAACGTAACGCTCAGCGAGCATACCGTTATAGGCGATTATATGTTCGAGGGCTGCACTTCGCTCAACAACGTGAATTACAGCGCCGAGTCGGTCGCGCCATACGCGTTTAAGGACTGTACCGCTCTTACTGCGCTGGGTCTTGCGGACAGCGTGAAGAATATAGGCGCGGGCGCGTTCTACAATACCAAAATAAGCGAGTTGGCTTTGCCCAACGGCGATGTTACGATAGGCGCGGACGCGTTTGCGCATTGCGCAAACCTTACGAGCGTGTCGCTCTCGGGCAAAACTCATATAAGTATGAGCACCCGTTCGCCCTTTGTCGGATGCACGCAGTTTAGCGCGTATAATTTGAGAGGAGCGAGCGAATTCTACACCGTTACGGACGGCATTCTGTACGAGAATGGCGGCGAGACGCTCGCGTCCGTTCCCGTCGGGCATACGGCTTTCGAGCTCCCCGTTCAGGTGACCGAGATAGCTGACGCTGCGTATGCGGGCGTTACTGGCATCGCGGACGTCGACCTTGGCCGCGGCGGAATAAAAATAGGCAATTATGCGTTTGCAAACAGCTCCGTCGAGACGGTTGTGCTTCCCGACGGAATGACGGCTATACCCGAAGGGCTGTTCTACGGATGCGCAAGACTTGCTTCGGTTACGGCGAACGACAATTTTGCAAGTCTGACAAAGATAGGAAACGGCGCGTTTGAAAATTGCGCGGCGCTTACTACGGTATCTATGCCCGAAGCGCTCATGATAGGCGAAGAGGCGTTTATGGGCAGCGGACTTACGGCTTTACCCTCCGCGAAGATAACCGAAATAGGAATGAACGCTTTCAACGGGACTGCGCTTAAAAACGTATCACTGCCCAATCTTACCAAGCTCGGGGCAGCGGCGTTTGCGAATATCGCCACCTTGACCAGAGTCGAGCTCGGCGCGGTGACCTCTATGGGCAGCGAGGTGTTCGTAAACTCGCAGGGTATAACGTACGTCAGCTTTGCAAACGGAACTACCGCGATAGGCGAAAAAGCGTTCTATTCGGAAAACTCCGTCTCAAACGCTATCGAGGTGGTGTTGCCGAATTCGGTCACAAGCATAGGCGCGAGTGCTTTCTATAATCAAGGCGGTCTGACGGCTGTAAACCTCTCGGGCGTAGAATACGTGTATGAATATGCGTTCTATAAGACGGGTATTACCGGCGCCGACCTTTCCAATATCAAGCAGATAGGCGTGTGCGCGTTCGAGGAAACCAAGCTCGTTACCGCCGACCTCGATAAAGCGGAATTTATAGGCGAGGCGGCGTTCTACAACGTGGAAACGCTTACCTCGGTGACTCTGGGCGCGGCGCAGATAATTGGCTACGAGGCGTTTGCGGGTACGTCCTTGACTACGGTCGAGATCCCCGCGACTATGAACCGCCGCACGTATGATTACAGCTGGTACGAGTACGACGAGAAACATAGACCCGAGCCGGATCAGTTCAAGACGAGACAGGAGCTTGCGTACGGAGCGGGCGCTTTTGCGGGAATATCCACGCTCACTTCGATAACTGTCGCGCAGGGCAACCCCGTGTTCATATCCATTGACGGAGTTCTGTATTCCCGCGTCGAGAACGGTCTCGTGCTCGAACAGTATCCGAACGCAAAGGCAGGAAAGAGCTATACGGTGGAAAAGAATACCGTCGTTATACGCGACGAAGCGTTCCAGAACGTCTCCGTGCTGGAATCGATAGAGTTCCCGTATACGGTGAATACGATAGGCGCGTACGCGTTCTTCAACAGCAGCGTTAAGAACTATAAGTTCAACGGAGTCGAGGCTCCCGTACTGCTTGCGAATTACTTCGATTTGTCACTGCTTGCGTCGGACGCGGAATCCAAGAGATTCCTTGCGGGCAACACCAACTTCTATGCCAACTTCTCCGATTTCGCAATATTGGCGGATAAGGGCGCTTGGGTCGTTCCCAACGATTACAAACTTACGCTCACCATTCCGCTCAACGCTAAGGGATACGACGGAGTCTGGACTGCGTTCTTCTCGACGATAAACCGCACGGACACTATCGAGGCGGACAGGACCACACACGCGGCCATCGAATCCATCGCGTCGCTTATGGCATATCTTGCGGATAAGGATATAGCGAATATGTCTCTCGAACAGGTCAAGAAAGACAGCGCGCTGGGGATTATGGCGTCTGACGCCCGTAAAGCATACAACGAGATTTCATCTGCCGAGCAGCTTGCGCTCGCGGCGGACAGCTACGCAAATCTTATGAGCGTGGAAAAGGCGATAAGAGACAGAAAAGCGGCGCTCGGAGCGCCCGCGAGGATAGTCGAGTTGCAGACCATATCTCTTCCCAGCAAGACCAGATACGACGTCGGCGAGAAATTCGACCCCACGGGAATGTCCCTCAAAGTCATATACGACGACGGCTCGGAGGTTCCGCTCGACGGAGACAACTATACGCTGTCGCAGGATACGATGACGTACAACGCCGAGACCTACGGAAGTCTTGTGATAAGGATAACCTTTAAGGACGACGCCAATATCTATACCGAAATAAGCGTTATGGTCAACGCTCCCGAGCAGGATAACAACGATCCTTCCGGTAACGGAGACCCCTCGGCAAACAATACGGGACTCGGCAAATCGGCAGTTATAGCGATTTCAGTTGTGATACCCTTGGTGGTATTGTTGGCGGCAGGAGCTGCGGTCGCAATCGTTTTGATAAAGAAGAAAAAGGCTTCCGCTATCGACGGCGGCGATAACGGCGGCGGCAACGGCGGAAATAACGAGAGAGGCGAAGTTGACGCGCCCTCGACGGAAGTCGGCGCTATGTCGGAGAACGCAGCGGAAACACCCGAAATGAAGGATTCGGACGGAATGTCGGACGCTACTTCCGAGGCAAACGCCGAAGGCGCTGATAGCTTAGAGGTGGAGTTGATAGAAGAGAAAGACGAAAACAACCCCGCCGACGAAGCGACAGCGGAGCTCGGAGAAGAACTCTGATATATTAAACGCCGTGCGCCGAAGCGCACGGCTGAGGAAAATAATAAGCGATAACTTATGCCGATAAGTTTGTAATTTTAAGAAAGTTATTGTACGATAAATTCGACGTAGCTAAGAGGCAGTCCATATTCGGGCGCTTCGACGGCGTAAAGGTCGTATCGAAGGTGATGAAAGTGAAAAAATTGTCTGTGAAACTGATATTATGCTTGCTTACGGCGCTCGTGTTTGCGGGTGCGCTTACGGCTTGTAATAAAACCCCCGAAGAGAAAAAGTTTGACTTCCTTGTGACGTTCGACTACAACGAGGGGAATGCTGTGGCGGACGCGGACAAAAAGCCGAATCAGACCTTGGGCGTGCTCAACAACGGACTTGTCAGCATTCGACCGGGATATAATAATAGTTTTGAAGAGGGTAAATTCGATACATATTACGTGGAAGGGTGGTACCTTCCCAAACTCAGCGCAGGCGGAGACGTTATAGTAAACGAAGAGACGGGAATAGTCGAGCTCGACAGAGAGTGGAATTTCAGAGAGGACAGAGTGACGGAGCCCGTTACGCTGTACGCAAAGCTCGGACTCAACGCCAAACTTATTTACGTCGATATCGAAACGGGCGAGGAGGTCGGATTTATGCGCTACGCGCCCGGTTACAGACGCGACAAGCCCTCCGCTTCGAGTTTAAGACCGTCTAAGCTAGGTTATACGTTCCTTGAAAAATACTACGTCGACGAGGCGCGCACCGAGGAATTTACATGGCCTTATGTCTTTACGACGGAGGATAAAAGGATTTACGTCGATATGGTCGAGGGAAATTGGCAGGTTGTTTCCACGCCGAGCGAATTTGCCTCGCAGATAAACGCGAATACCAATATCTATCTTGTCGACGATATAGATTTTGCGGACTATGACGGCAGTATGTGGGGCACTACGGTCGATATCGGGGGGGAAACGTATTACAGCAGCGTCAAGGCGTTTAACGGAACCATCAACGGAAACAACCACAAGGTGCTCAATCTCAGCAGGAAGCTGCAGGCGAGCAAAGCCAACGGCGGCGACTATATGGGCGGCGTGTTCGGACAGCTGGGTGCTACCGCAAATATATACGATATAACTTTTGAGAACGTAAACGTGGAATATTCAGTACACTCGTCTTTGGAGATGCCCGGTCTTTACGTAGGTCTGTTTGCTTGGAAGGCGGATAACGGAGCGAAAATTTCCAACGTGACAGTAACGGGTACGATTACTTACTCGAAATTGAAGGAGCGCGTTATCGGCAGCCGTTGGATTGCGAAGAATAACGCAAAGCCCGAGGATATCAATAACGTAAATTACGACGGAGTCAGGGAGATTATTCTTCCCGACCCCGAAGAATCCGCGGAATAATAAGCGATAGGATTTTCAGTATCGGCGGGGATTGCTTTGCCGATTCGTAGAATAAATAAACTCTCTTCGGGGAGTGAAGGAGTAAACAATGAAGAATACAAAACGATTTTCTGTGTTGATGATTGTAGTTCTTATAGTATGCGTGATTGCCACGGCCCTGACTGCGTGCAATCCCAAGAATGGCGGCAGTCATTACGATCCGGAAACACGTCCGTTCTCAATGAGTATTTCTCAGCCGGACGGCGTTTTTAACCCGTTTTTCTCGACTTCTGCGTATGACAGCAGCGTTATAAGCCTTACGCAAATCGGTATGCTCAATACCGACAAGGAGGGCAATATCGTCTACGGCGAAAACGAGCCTACGGTTGTTAAGGATTATAATAAAATCGAAAACAAGAACGATAACGGCAAGGTCGAGACGACTACTTACGAGTTCCTTATCAAAAAAGGAATAAAGTGGTCCAACGGCTCCGACCTTACGATTAAGGACGTTCTGTTCAATCTGTACGTATATCTCGACCCTGCGTACACGGGCTCGGCGACAATATATTCGACGGATATCGTCGGTCTTAAAAATTACAGATTGCAGACCACCGACGCGATTTCGGACAGCAGCGTATCCAACTTTGAATCCAAGTTTATTTCCGCCGCGAATATGCGTATCAACGACATAGTCGATTACGTGCAGATTTACGGCAAGGGCGTTCCCTCGGCAGATAAGCCGACACTGCGTCCCGACGCAAAGCCCGCGACAATCGCCAACGACTTTGCAGTTGTCGCAAGATTGTTTAAGGAAGAGCTGACCTCCGACTGGAACACCATAAACAAGGACGACTACACCGATT
Source organism: uncultured Clostridia bacterium (assembly GCA_947382865.1). GTDB lineage: Bacteria > Bacillota > Clostridia > Christensenellales > CAG-917 > CAG-475. The sequence goes on along the minus strand of CANDBF010000007.1, from coordinate 1,924 downwards.
GGGGCTTCACCGAAAACTGGCAGATATTCCTGCTCAACGACGGCGGATATATGGGACTTCTCGCAAAGGATAACGAAGGTAACTACGTGCGCGACGAAGACGATAATTATCAGCTCGACCCCGAGGCGGCAAACGATATATGGGTAGGTCAGGTTGTAGCGGAGGGTCTCGAACCTCTCGGACTCGCCACAATCGACGATAACGACAACGTGACGCTTTCTCCCGATACCAACGCAGTGAACGAGGCTATCAAAAACTACTGCATAGAGACTGTATTCAGCCAGTACTTCCCCAAATTCCTCGAAAGAGATATCAACGACGGAAGCAAGTATCAGGACGAAGCCGCGGCGAATATTATCAACAGAAAGGACGACGCGTTCAAATTGACGGACGCCGAGGTCACAAAGGTGAGCTCTTCGATAATAACCCAGACGAACGCGAGTCAGTTTGAGGCAGTCGTACGTTATTGGCAGACCGCCACGACGATACTCGAGAAGTATACCGCAGAAGCGAAGAGCGAGGAATTTGCAAAGTACGGCAATTCCAGACCCGTGCCCAATATTTCGGGTATCACAACGAGGAGCAACGTTACCAGCTTCAACGGTCAAAATCTCGGAAGCGAGCACGACGTGCTCAGCATAACCATAAACGGAGTAGACCCCAAGGCGATTTACAACTTCTCTTTCAACGTGGCTCCGATGTACTATTATTCCACCACTTCTTGGACCAATTCCAAGGGCGTGACGAAGAATTATATCAGCGAATTTGACGGAGAGTACAATTTCGGTCTCGAATTCGGTAGCAGCGCGTTCATGAACGAGGTCGTCAACGCGTCTTGGAAAATCGGCGTGCCCGTAGGCGCAGGTCCCTATATGGCTTCCTCCGAAAACGGCAAGGCGGAAGGCGTGAGCGGTAGCGAGTTTATGAACAACAACATGATTTACTATATCCGCAACCCCTACTTTGAAACCGTCGGCGCGGGACTGTCCAACGCGAAGATAAAGAACGTCAGATATAAGGTCGTCGAATCCGACCAGATTATCAACGCTCTCACCAACGGCGATATCGACTTCGGCGACCCCAGCGCGACCAAGGAGAATATAGACGCGGTTGAAGACGCGGGACTCACTCACGTAGAAATCGATACGAGCGGTTACGGCTACGTTGGTATCAACCCCAGATTCGTCCCCAGCGTGAACGTGCGCCGTATAATAATGAGCGCGATGAACAACGTGCAGATAGTAAACAACTACTATAAGGGCGACCTCGCCTCTACGATAGTGCGTCCTATGTCCAAGACCAACTGGGCGTATCCCAAAACGGCGGTCACGTATGTGTCCAATCAGATTGGCAGCACGGGATTCAGTTATGCGTATTCTACCGCTCTTAAAAGTCAGGTTGAGCAAATTCTGACTGCGGAAGGTTATGACAGGATCGGCGGCGTATGGGAAAGAACAATTCCCGGCTTCGGCGTCGACAGACTCGATTATAAGTTCACGATAGCGGGCGGCTCTAAGGACCACCCTGCGTACAGCATGTTCCTCAATGCGGCTCAGATACTCAACAGCTACGGATTTGCAGTCAAGGTCGTAACGTCGCAGACGGCTCTTACGGATCTTAGCTCGGGCAAGCTGGAAGTTTGGGCGGCTGCGTGGTCAAGCACAATCGATCCCGACATGTATCAGGTCTACCATATGGAGTCTCAGGCAAGCTCGGTCAAGAACTGGGGTTATTCGCAGATTCTCGGTCAGACCTGTCCCGAGGCATGGGGCGACGAATACACCATCGTCGAACAGCTCAGCGGGCTGATTGACGACGGCAGATCGACCAACGACACAGACGACCGTAAGGCAATTTACGCTGACGCGCTCGATCTCGTTATGGAAATGGCAGTCGAGTTCCCGACCTATCAGCGTAAGGATAT
>CANDBF010000006.1 GCA_947382865.1 uncultured Clostridia bacterium | reverse complement strand
TGTGCTCGTGCGCATGCAGAACGTACAGTTTGAAGGGCAGACCAAAAGCAAGCTGGGCAACACCGAGGTACGCCAGAAAGTTGAAAATCTCGTAGGCGATAAGCTCGCGGAGCTGCTTTTGCAAAAGGGATATAAATCCACTGCGGACAAGATAATATCCAAGGCTATGTCGGCGGCGCGTACTCGCGAGGCGGCAAAGCGCGCCAAAGATTTGAGCAGACAGCAGAACAAACTAAACGGACTCAACCTTGTAGGTAAGCTGGCGAGTTGTTCGGGCAAAAACTACGGCAAGAACGAGCTGTTTATAGTCGAGGGCGACTCGGCAGGCGGCAGCGCGAAGCAGGCGAGGGACAGGTTTTTTCAAGCTATACTTCCGCTCAAAGGCAAGCCGCTCAATGTGGAAAAGGCCACTTTGGAAAAGATACTCGCAAACGAGGAGCTTGCCACTCTCATAAGCGCGCTCGGGACGGGCATAACGCCGTCTTTCGATATAAGCGCGCTCAAATACGACAAGGTCATTATACTCGCCGACGCGGATCAGGACGGCGCGCATATAAGAGCGTTGCTGCTGACGTTTTTCTTCCGCTATATGCGCCCGTTGATTTTGGAGGGTCACGTGTATATAGGAATGCCTCCCCTTTACAGATTGCAGAAAAAGGACGAAATCCTGTATTGCTACGACGACGAAGCGCTCGTCGAGGGACAGAAAAAGATGGGGAAAAACACTCTTCTTCAACGCTTCAAGGGTCTTGGCGAGATGAACCCCGAACAGCTGTGGGATACGACTATGGACCCCGCCAAAAGGACGCTCACGAGGGTTACGATAGAGGACGCGGCTATGGCGGAGAAGCGCACCGCCATACTTATGGGCGACGACAGCAACGTGCGCAAGGAATATATTTACCAGTACGCGGATTTCAACAAAACCGACAATTTCAAAATACAAAATCAGCAGTAAAACCTGATTTGTGAAGATATAGCCTGAAACGGATTGCGATAGGTGTGATTTATGGCAAGAAAACAACAAAGTGATATCGAATACAATCAAAACGTGCTGACCTCTGTTTTCGAGGAGGTTATGCACAGCTCTATGATTCCGTATTCGGAGAACGTCATTTTAGACAGAGCTATTCCGAGAGTAGAGGACGGACTCAAGCCCGTGCAGAGGAGAGTGCTTTATTCCATGCACGAAATGGGGCTCACCCCCGACAAGCCGCACAAGAAGTGCGCGAGGATCGTAGGCGACTGCCTCGGCAAATACCATCCCCACGGCGACAGCTCCGTTTACGGCGCGCTCGTGAGACTGGCGCAGCCGTTTGCTATGCGTATGCCGCTTGTGGACGGGCACGGCAACTTCGGCTCGGTGGACGGCGATTCGGCGGCGGCTATGCGTTATACCGAGGCGAGAATGAGCGCGCTCGCGCTCGAGCTTTTGCGTGACCTCGATAAGGACACCGTCAAGTGGTCGCCAAACTTTGACGACAGTCTTGAAGAGCCCAATACCTTGCCGGGGCGTTTCCCCAATCTGCTCGTAAACGGTGCGAACGGCATAGCCGTCGGACTTGCAACGAATATCCCCACCCACAATATGGGCGAGTGCATCGACGCGGTGGTCGCGAGGATTGACAATCCGTATATCAGCACTAAGGAGCTGCTTAAAGTATTCCACGGTCCCGACTTTCCGACGGGCGGCTTCATAATTCCCGTGGACAGCCTCGAAAAGATATACGAGGAGGGCAAGGGAAAGATACTCATCCGCTCCCGCCTGCACTTGGAGAGCGACGACAACGGAAAGAAGAATATCGTAATCACGGAAATTCCGTATCAGAAATCCAAATCCGAGCTGCTGTCCAGCATTGCAAAGCTGAAAGAGTCGGGAAAATATCCCGTTCTTGCGGGAGTGTCGGACGTGGTCGACGAGAGCGACAAGCACGGCAACCGCGCCGTCGTAAAATGCAAGAGGGACGCGGATATAAAGCGTATCCTAGAACTGCTCTACAAAAAAGCGGGGCTGGAAATAGGCTATTCCATAAATATGGTGGCAATCGCAAACGGCAAGCCAGAACAGCTTGGACTTAAAGCCTATCTCAATTACTACGTCGAGTATCAGAGGCAGATTGTCGTAAGGCGTACCAACTATGATTTGAAGGCGGCGAAAGCCAGGGCGGAAATCGTCGAAGGTCTGCTTGTCGCAATAGTCAATATAGACGAGGTTATAAAGATAATCAAGGAGTCCGAGACGACCCCCAAGGCAAAGGAAACTCTGCGCGCGAGATTCGATTTGAGCGACGTTCAGGCGCAGGCGATACTGGATATGCGCCTCAAAAATTTGGCGAGATTGGAAGTCGGCAAGCTCGAAGAGGAGCTCGCGGGACTTAAAAAGCGTATCGCCGAATACGAAAGCATTCTCGCTTCGAGAGAAAAACAGCATTCCATAATCAAGTCAGAGCTTCTCCAAATAAAAAAGGAGCAGTTCTCTCCGCGTATGACGGTTGTGCTTGACGGAAGCATAGAGGAGGATTATTCCGCTCCGCAGGAAGAGGACGCGGTTCAGTACCGCGACGGAATACTCGCGCTCAACAAGGACGGACTTATGCGCTTTATGTCTCAAAAGAGCTTTGTCACAGCGCAGAAGGATTTTTCGTCTTTCAGCGACGAAATGCTCCCCGTTCAATATCTGTCCGTAAACAACAAGGGCACGCTGTTGGCGGTTACCGACATCGGAAACGCGGTCAGACTGGACGTTACGGGAATGCCGGAAAAGCGTTTCAGAGAAAAGGCGTTCAAGCTGCTTGCCGTGCATCAAGAGGCACAACCCAACGAAAAGGTCGTGAAGCTGTTGTTCTTCGAGAGCGTGGCGGCGGGCGAGCTGCTCATATTCACGGAAAAAGGAATGGTCAAGCGTGTGGATTTGTCGGAGTTCACCGCCGCAAATAAGACATACTTCAAAGCCATTAATCTCTCAGACGGGGATAAGGTGGTAAGCGCGGAAACCGTCGAAGAGGATAAGAGCGTAATGGAAGTCACCGAGGGCGGACTTGTGCTTAGATACGATACGAGCGAGATTCCGTTGCAGAAGAGAGATTCGGCTGGCGTCAAGGGCATAAGGCTCAACGACGGAGACAGCGTCGTATTCGGCGGACAGAGCGACGACGAGGGCGAGGTCATCGTCGTCACCGACAGCGGATATCTGAAACGCGTAATACTCGCCATAATAGACGCGACGTCGAGGGCGAACAAGGGCGTAAAACTTGTGGAGCTGGATAAATCCAAGGTGAAATATATCGGCATAGTCAAAATGCCGTACGAGCTTGCCGTGAACGAGGGCGGATCCACGCATATAATCAACACCGAGGATATCAGGATAGACGGCAGACCCACCAAGGGCAAGCAGATGTTCAAAAATACGAAAATAGCCGCGGTCGCTCCTATAAACAAGGCGGACTGAACGCGCTTTAATACGCAATTCAAAAAAATTTATCGATATAAATAAAGGAACAGAGGAAAAGTATGTATAAGAAAGGTTTTGACAGCGAAATGTATATGACCAAGCAGTCGGAGCATATTCTCAAACGCATAAGCAGCTTCGACAAGCTGTATCTGGAATTCGGCGGCAAGCTGTTCGACGACCTGCATGCGGCGCGCGTGCTTCCGGGATTCGATAAGGCGGCGAAGATAAAACTGCTTCAAAAGCTGAGGGATAAAGCCGAGCTTGTAATATGCGTGAATGCAAACGCCATCGAGCGCAACAAGATACGCGCCGACTACGGCATCACCTACGGTAGCGAGGTCGAGCGTATGATAGACAATATCTCGGCTATGGGCATATATATCAACTGCGTAGTCATTACTATGTTCACCGACCAGCAGGGCGCGGTGGCGTACAGGCGCAAGCTGGAAAACCGCGGCATAAAGGTGTATATCCACCGCCCGACGAAGGGTTATCCGCACGAGATAGATACGATAGTTTCCGACGAGGGATACGGCGCGAATCCTTATATAACCACAACCCGTCCTCTTGTCGTGATGACGGCGCCGGGACCTGGGAGCGGAAAGCTCGCGACCTGTCTTTCACAGCTTTATCACGAAAATAAACGCGGCGTGCAGGCGGGATATGCGAAATTTGAAACCTTCCCGATTTGGAATCTGCCTCTCAATCACCCAGTCAACGTGGCGTACGAGGCAGCGACGGCGGATTTGCAGGACGTCAACAAGGTGGATAACTTCCACTTGGACGCATATGGGGAAATAACGGTCAACTACAATCGCGACATAGAGGTGTTCCCCGTCGTGCACAGTATACTCGAAAAGATTACGGGCAAGGAATGCATTTACAAATCGCCCACCGATATGGGCGTGAATATGGCGGGATATTGCATAGTCGACGACGAGGCGTGCCGCGAGGCGTCCAAGCAGGAAATCATACGCAGATACTGCAAGGCGCTCTGCGATTTGAAACAGGGCTCGGGCAACCCAGATACGGTAAGCCGTCTGGAATTTTTGATGTCCAAGCTGGGCATAAATCTTTCGGACAGGAACGTGGTCGAAGCGGCGCGCGTAAAAAACGCAGCAAACGGAGAGAAGGGCGCGATTGCGCTCGAACTTCCCGACGGTAGAATCGTGACGGGCAAGAACAGCGAAAGGATGAGCGCGGCGGCGGCGTGCATATTCAATTCGGTGAAAATGCTTGCAGGAATGCACGACAGGCAGAAGCTCATATCTCCTTACGTCATAGGTCCTATTCTCGACCTCAAAACCAAGATACTCAAAGAGAAGCACAACACGCTTACTCTCGAAGAGGCGTTGCTCGCGCTTTCCATATGCGCGGCGACGGACGCCAACGCGGCGAGCGCGATAGAGCAGCTGTCCGTGCTTGAAAACTGCGAAGCGCACTCGTCCTATATACTGAATAAGGCGGACGAAAACCCCTTGCGCAAGCTGGGTATCAGGCTTACCTGCGACGCTCAATTTACGGATAATACTCTGTTTTCGGAGTGACTATATTTTTGTGAGGTGAACTATGCTGTACAATCGCAACGAAGTGGACTCGAAATACCAGTGGAAGCTAAGCGATATATTCGCGAGCGACGAGGCGTGGGAGGAATGTTTCTTCAATACTGAGGAACGCGTTCCGAAAATCGCCGAATATGCGGATAAACTCTCGGACGGCGACAAGCTGTTTGAATGCCTTACGCTTTCTTCCTCTCTGACCGACGCTATAACGAGACTTTATCAGTATTCGAGGATGCATCTCGACGAGGATACGGCGGACGGGAAATACAAGGCGATGACGGACAGGGTGGATATATTGGAAGTGAGATATTCCACGCTCGCGTCATATATCGAGCCCGAGCTTTCCGAGCTTCCGACAGAGACTCTCGAAGCCTATGCGAATAGCGAACGCTTCCGCGATTACGACGTGTATTTCAATGAAATACTGCGCAATAAGAATATAATTCTAAGCAAGAAAGAGGAAAAACTGCTCGGAGAGGTCGGACTTTTTTCTGGCACTAACAAGGACGTGTTCGTGATGTTCGACAACGCGGACGCGACGTTCGAGCCCGTGTCCGATGAAAACGGCGAAAAGCAGGAGATGAGCCACGGCGCATACGCGCTGTTTTTGCAAAATCCCGACCAGCGCGTTCGCAGAGACGCATTTGAGAGTATGTTCGGAGCGTATAAAAAGTATATAAATACGCTTGCGGCAAACTATGCGGGCAACGTAAAAAAGGATTGGTTCTACGCAAAGGTGCGCGGTTTTTCGAGCGCGCTCGATTACTCTATGTATATGGAGAACGTGCCGTCCACCTGCTATAAAAAACTGCTCGAAGCAGTGGGAGAGGGCACAAAGCCCTTGCACGAGTATATCGCGCTTCGCAAGCGCGTACTGGGCTTGAAGACGCTTAATATGTACGACCTTTATATGCCGCTCGTGCCCGAGCAGGAGCTCTCGCTCGAATACGACGAAGCCGTAAAGCTCGTGAAGGAAGCGCTGTCGGTTATGGGTGAGGAGTATTGCACAACGCTCTCCGCCGCTTTCGATAACGGTTGGGTGGACGCGTACGAGAGCAAGGGCAAGCGCAACGGCGCATACGCTTGGGGAGTGTACGGGGTGCATCCGTTCGTCCTGCTCAACTATCAGCCCACGGTGCACGAGGTGTTTACGATAGCGCACGAGATGGGACACGCAATGCACAGCCACTATTCCAACACTACGCAGCCCATTCAAAAAGCGGGATATGAGATTTTCGTCGCGGAAATCGCGTCTACGGTGAACGAGGTGCTTTTGCTTAAACACCTGCTAAAAACTGCAACGGGCGAGTTCAGACAGTTCCTTCTGGCATACTATCTCGATATGTTCCGCACCACGTTTTTCAGGCAGGCGATGTTCAGCGAATTCGAGGTGCTCGCGCATACGAGAGTGGAAAAGGGCGAGCCGCTTACGTCGGATTATATGAGCGAGGTCTACTATGAACTCAACAAAAAGTATTACGGAAGAGCGGTGGAACACAACGACCTGATACGTTACGAGTGGGCGAGAATTCCTCATTTTTACACAAGCTATTACGTGTACAAATACGCTACGGGCATAACCACCGCCGTTTCGATTGCGAACAAAATTCTTAGGGAGGGCGCGGCGTATTATGAAAAATACAGGAAGTTCCTGTCGGCGGGAGGAAGCCTCGCGCCGCTTGACATAATCCGCCTCGCAGACGTCGATTTGGAGAGCGACGAGCCCTACAAACTCGCGATTTCTGAATTTACCGAGACGCTCAAAGAGCTTGAAAAGAGCTTCGGTATGTAATAAAAACAGAGCGGTAAATCACGGAGTGTAAATGAACAAGAAATGCGCAAATCTCAATAAACGCACTTTATACGCGGTTTTTGTCGTTATAATGTGCCTGTTTTGCGTATTGTTTATGTCCGCTTGCAATAAAACCGAGAGCGCGGCAACGGTGTCGCAACGTAGCTATTCGGCATACGTTTCATACGAATATCCCGACGATATCGACGTCGTGCGCGCGGTCGTGTCGTTTTCGGGAAAGGAAGAAAATCTGCTTGAAACGAAGATTGGGTGGCGTTCTGTATCGTATGCTAGAAACGTTTGGTACAACGCGCAGGATGTTGAAATCTACGTGGACGGCGAGGCTCTGTACGATGAAATCGGGCGCAGAATGCAGGACGAGACGCACGTTCATGACGGAAAGTTGTATCACGGCTTGAAAGTCGTGTTCAGATATGATACAATCTATAAATCCATAACGAGCGACGCGGAGGCGGTCGCAAGGAGCGGAAGATATTACCGTCACAGCTTCGCGCTTGACGATAATGCAAATCCGCGCGTTTGCCGACTGTATCTTACGACTCAGAATTCGGCAAGCTGGTACACGATGCTGATTGCGTGCGTGATAGTCCTTGCGGTGGTGCTGCTGGGCGTTGCGCTTGCGATAAAGGGAAGGATATGGCAAAAGAAAAAGACGAAAAGCGAGTGAGCAGAGGTATGCCCAACAACGTCGAGGCGGAGGCTTCCGTACTCGGCGCAATCCTCATAGACAATAATGCGGCGGATACGCTGATATCCCTGCTTAGCGCGGATGACTTTTATCTGGCTGCCAACCGCACGATTTTCGGCGCGATGAAGGAGTTGCAGGCGCAGAGCCAGCCAATAGATACCGTCACCGTCGCCGATAAGTTGGAGCTTATTGGCAAGCTGGACGAGGTGGGTTCGATAGGATATCTGAGCGAGCTTGCTGAGGGCGTTGTGTCTGCGGCAAACGGCGAATATTATGCCGAAATCGTCAAGCGCGACAGTATGATAAGGAGCGTCATACACGCTGGCAACGAAATCGCGAAGGGCGGATATGAGAGCACGGACGGCAAAGCCGCGCTCGCAAACGCCGAGAGGCTTGTGTACAAGCTGTCGGAGGACAACAGCGAAAAGGCGCTGGTCAAAGCCGACACCGCATTCGCCGCGGCTATAAACGAAATAAACAAGTCGCAGAAGGGCATTGTTTCGGACAAGGTCGTAAGGACGGGCTTCGAGCGTTTCGACAGGAAGACGAGAGGTTTGAAGCCGGGCGAGCTGGTGCTGATTGCGGCAAGACCCTCCGTCGGAAAAACCGCGCTCGTGCTCAATATAGCGGCAAACGTTGCGATGAACAACGAAGCCGCAAAAACCGTCGCTATATTCTCCCTCGAAATGCCTGCGGAGCTGCTTGCAAAGCGTATGCTTTCTTACGTTTCGGGTGTGTCGCTATCAAAGATGGATATGCAGGGCGGGCTGAGCCACGGCAACGATTCCGACAAGCTGGGACTGGCTTACAATATGCTCATAAAGAAGAATATTTATATCGACGATTATTCTATGAACGGTCCATCCGACGTGCTGTCCAAATGCCGCAGATTGAAGCGGGAAAAGGGGCTCGATCTTATCATCATAGACTACTTGCAGCTTATGACAACGGTGGGAGCGAACGGCCGCGCGCCCGAAAGCAGGCAGGTAGAGGTAAGCGAGATGTCGCGCAAGATGAAGATATATGCAAAGGAGCTGGACTGTCCCATCATATTGCTGTCGCAGATGTCGCGCGGAATTGAACAGCGTAACGACCATACGCCTCTGCTTTCCGACCTGAGAGAATCGGGCTCGATAGAGCAGGATGCGGATATCGTCGCGTTCCTTTACAATCCGTCGCGCTACAATGCCGCTTTACCTGAAAATCAGGTTATCCTCGACGTGAAGAAGAACAGAAACGGTCCTATCGGCGGAATTATGCTCGAATGGACGGGCGAGACGACCACGTTTAAGGAAATAGGCGAGATAGACGCTCCGCAAAAGGAAAACGAGAAGCCGCAGAAGGAAAACGTCATAGAAAAGCTGCGCAAGGAAGTGGAGGAAAAGACTGTTATGACCGAGGTCAAGGGCGAAATGCCTTTCGGGGACGGGTCTCTGCCTTTCGGCGCACAGCTCGCCGCCGCGGACAATGCGGACGGGCAGGACGAAGAATATGTCTTTGACGACGGCGCGTCGGACGAAGAGGACCTGCCTTTCTAAGCCGAAATTATGTCGCGAAATTCATAAAATACGTCATAAAATCAAAACTGCCGCAATTTGCGGCAGTTTTTATAATGTTGGCATAATTTATTCAAACTCGATTTCTTCCGGGCGGAAAATGTCGTCGTCCAAAAATTCAAGATAGGACATATCAAAACCCCTTGCAAGTTTATATATAGTGCTTAGAGTAACCGATTTGTTTCTTCCGAACATTATACATTCCATACTTCCATGTTGAATGCCTGATTTTTTCACCAAAGCATATTCGTCATATAGTTCTTACTAAGCAAATTAATAATGCGTTTTGCAATGGCGTCATTTATGTTAATATAACATCTTTATTTCAGTTTTTTAATCAAATCCTTTATAGTATCTTTACCTTCGTCGGAAAGTCTTAGATAGCCCTCGGCGACTTCTTTTGTATCTGTATATTCGCTTATACTATCCGAAAAGAACTCCGCAGGGGTAGAACCGCAAATTTCTATCGCATTTAATAAAACTTCTGCGGGTATACTGAAATCTCCGTTTTCAAATTTTGCAATATACGCTATTGAAAAACCAAGCCGTTGCGATAATTCTCTTGCAGATAAATTTGCGCGAGTTCTTATATAACCTAATCTGTTAATTAAAAATTGTCTTTCTCGTGTAATGTTTTTCTTCATATTTATTCTCCATTACACGTATTCTAAATATTCAAATCGCGCAATCTGATAACTGGTGTTGGTAAAAATGTATTGATATTCAACATTACTATGCTATAATGCTTATTAAATATAAACATTTACCAATGTAGTTATACGCAGGGGAACAGTAATGAGTTTTTTCGCCTGCTCGTTTTTCGGGCATAGGGAAATCGATATGACAAACGAGTTAAGAGAAAAGATTAAAGCGCAGCTTATTGATTTGATAGAGCATAGGTCGGCAAGCGTATTTTTTTTCGGCGGTTTCGGGGACTTTGACAATCTGTGTTGGCGGGTCGTGACCGAACTAAAACAAAAATATATTTTTATAAAAAGAGTCTTTTGTTTATCCGACCCAAGACATCTTAGAGCTGACAAACGACCTCAATGGCTCAAAGACGAGGATTATGAAGAGTTTATATATCTTGATTTGGAATTCGGCTATTGGTATTCTAGAATTTATTATCGTAACTGCGAGATTATAGAAAGAAGCGATTTTGTTATATTTTACGTATCAAACACTCAAAACAGCGGAGCATATAAAGTTTTGCAGTATGCTCAAAGGAAGAAGAAAGAGTTTAGCAATATTGTAAGCGTATTGAGTCATAACGTCTGATGTCGGTTTTACAATTACATTAACGACATAAAAATAGTTTATATAATGCCGTCGGTTTTATTTTTTGCACTTCGGTCATAAAATTTAGCGTGTTCAAAGACGAAGTAAAGAAAAAACTTAATATCAAAAACGAAATTATGCCTTTTACGCTGACTATGCTTTCGCGCTCCAAAATGACGATAAGCGGCGTAAAAAACGTTATGCTGTCAAGCGCGGAGTCGCTCAGATTCAGGCTGAACAGCGGCAGCGTCGAGATTGTCGGCGAGGGCTTGCAGATTGTGGAAATAGGCGGTGGCGACGTGTATATCAAAGGCAATATCGGAGGTGTGCAATTTGAGTAAAAAAGGCAAATCCGCCGAATTAGATAGCGTAAAAGACGCGCTGTCTGACGGTCTCGTCGTCGAGCGTAGAGTGGGTAAAAACGAAAAAAAGAAGGTCGGTCGGCAAAGCGAAAAGCAAAACGTTAAGCCCTCCCTGTTTGAAAGGTTCGGCTATACTCGCAGGATAAGGAAGCTGTCGACATCCTATGGCTATACGGGCATATTCGTTAAGGGCAGAAACGGAGTGAAAACGCTCGGCGCGCTGTCCAAGATATGCAGGGTCAAAAACGTCGCGATTTCGGACGACGGCGTGAGCTTTGAAGTCTCCTCAAAACATAGAGGAGAAATTATTGCACTATTAGATAATTTATGCTATGATTATAAAATAATAAGAGTATCGGGCGCGCTTCCGTTTGCGATAAATATGCTTGCGAGGCTGGGTTTTGCGGCGGGAGTGATATGCGTTATCATCGGGCTGGGCGTTTATCCGCGCTTTGTGACGAGTATAAACGTCAGTATGGCGGACGGCGCGTACGGCGAGAACGCGGTAGACAGCGCATTAAACGCCAAGATACTCGGCATACTATCCGAGTACGGCGCAAAGGAGGGGAGCTGGCTTCCCGCGCTTGACTGCGGCGGAGTGGAAAAGAGCATTCTTGCGCTCGACGGCATTTCGTACGCGAGCGTACAGCGGAAGGGCACGCATATCGAGGTGGCGGTGCGGCGCGAGCTTGAGGGCGACTATCTTGTCGAGGTGTCGGGTTCCGCCGTAGTATCCAAAAAGACCGCCGTCGTTACGAGAGTGATAGTCGAGGGCGGCACCGCGGCGGTGAGCTACGGCGACGTGGTGAGAGCAGGCGATTCGCTTATAGACGGATACGTGCTGTACGGGGACGAGAAAATAGAAGTCGAAGCCAAGGGGCTAGTGTACGGCAAGGTATATCACAAAAGGACGGTGTTCTTTTCGGACGTGATTAACGCGACGGAGGTCACGGCGGTCAAAAGGGTGACGAAACTGTCTATGTTCGGCAAAGTTCCCAAAGCTCCGAAAAGCCCTTTCGAGCGTTACGAACTGGAAACGAGCGTGAACAATCTCGGATTTTTGCTTCCGTTTTCGATATACACCTACGAGTTCCGCGAGGTCAGGATAACGGAGAAGCCGAACGAGCTTACGGAAGAGGAGATGAAAGCGAGCGTATATTCAGATATTGTGTCCGAGTTTTGCGAGCCTCTCAAAGTGCTTGACGTGTACTATGACACAGCTCAGGGCGACGGGGGAGTTTACGTGACCGTAACAGTCGAGGCGGAGGAAATCATATCCTGAGTACATAAGCGGATATCCGCAATATCGGAAGTGAAGAATGAAGGTGACAAAGGAAAAGAATTTCGACAACTACGAGGAGCTGCGCGGCGTATTCGGCGAGCTTGACGCAAACGTAAACGCGATTAAGAGCGAGTTCGGCGTGGATATATTGATTTCCGACAGGGTCGTGAAAATTATAGGAGAAGAGGACTGCGTTGACAAAGCGTTGAACGCATTGAACGCGCTTGGAGAGCTTGCGCGCAGACAGACCGTTCTGCCCGCCCAGTTGAGAATGATTCTTGACGGCGCGAAGGACGGCGAGCAAGTGGATATAGACGGTATATTGAGACCCGTGGCTATCACCGCAAGCGGCAAGGTTATCACCCCCAAAACGCTGGGTCAGAGGAAATACGTCGACGCGATAGAGAAAAACAGCGTGGTTTTCGGAGTGGGTCCCGCGGGAACGGGAAAGACGTATCTTGCGGTCGCGCTTGCCGTTTATGCGCTGAAAAAGCGTAAGGTGAGCAAAATCATACTTACAAGACCCGCGGTCGAGGCGGGCGAGAATCTGGGATTCCTCCCCGGTGATCTGAACGAAAAGGTCGACCCGTATCTGAGACCGCTGTTCGACGCATTGCAGGATATGCTGGGCGCGGACGCGCATATCAGACTTGTGGAAAGAGGAGAACTCGAAATCGCGCCTCTGGCGTATATGAGAGGACGTACGCTGTCGAACTCTTTCATAATACTCGACGAAGCGCAGAACGCGACGAAGGAACAGATGAAGATGTTTCTCACCCGTATGGGCGAAAACAGCAAGGTCGTGGTCACGGGCGACGTTACGCAAATAGACCTGCCTGCGAGCGTGACCAGCGGAATGAAGCACGCGCTCGAAGTCCTCAAAGACGTAAGGGGAATAGAAATCGTACGTCTCACTGCGAAGGACGTAGTAAGGCACGAGCTTGTCACAAGGATAATAGAAGCGTACGAGCGCTTTGAAAAAGAGGATAAAAACCGCTGACAAGCGGTATAAAATACGCAATCTAACGGAGATGAGCTTTTTGGCTCGCAATTAGGATATGATAGACAATGTGACTGATTTGTCTTACAGCGAAAGAGCTAAGCAGGAGGCGAGAAAGCGTTTTCTCTCCTATTTCGGCAAATGCATATCGGGCGTTTTTGTGTCTACCGCGCTGATTACGCTGTTTGCGATATTTATGGTGAGCGACTTTGCGCGCGCTTTCACTCCCGAGTTTGCCGCAATCACCGCAGGACGTTTTATCGTCACGTTCATACTGATGGTGATATTTATGCTCAGCCTTTACAGCATGCACCTCGGCGGAGAGAAAAACGTGCGCAATTTCTGGATAGCGGCGGTGACTCTCACTATTTCCGTAATCCTGTCGATTACGGGCAGCACGGTCTGGAATATGTACGCTATGCCGATAGCCTTTGCGGCGCTGGTTGTGCTGGAAATTATGGACGTACGCTCCTCGATGCTCACGGTGGCGGTTACGGGCGTGCTCATCGCAATATCGTTTTTGTTTTCAAGCGGAATAAAGGGATACGATATGGCGCTTGTCGCTTCGGGCGTTATTTGCAACGCTTTAAGCGCGTGCGTCGTCGCGTTTTTTGCGAGAAAGCATTATACGCGGTTCAAATTTCTGCTCGTCGCGATACTCGTGCCGCTTGCGGTTCAGCCGCTCGTCATAATGACGTCGATAGCAATGGGCGACGTTACGATTGAAATACTGTGGAAGGTGCTGTACTCCTACGGCGCGGACGTCGTGGCGGCTCTTTTGTTTATGCCGTTTGTGGTGCTGTTCGAGGGAACGTTCAATATTGCGGACGATTTCAGACTGAGCGAGCTTTGCAATCTGTCCAATCCGCTTTTGAAGAGGCTTGCGAGCGAGGCCCCCGGCACGTTCAACCATTCTCTGGTCGTAGGCACTCTTGCCGAGGCGTGCGCGTCCGCGATAGGCGAAAACCCCAACCTCGCAAGATGCGCGGCATATTATCACGATATAGGCAAGCTCAAAGCTCCGCTGTATTTCAGCGAAAATCAGTCCGATTACAATCCGCACGACGAGCTTATCCCCGAGGTCAGCGTGAGTATGATAACCTCGCATACGCTCTTTGGCGAAATACTCGCAAAGCAGAACCGTCTGCCCTCCGAAATAGTGGATATTTGCAGACAGCACCACGGCACCGCGCCCGTAAGCTACTTCTTCAACAAGGCGCTCAACTTAAAGGAGGAGGGCAACCTCGCGCAGGACAACTATACCTATGCGGGACCCAAGCCGCAGACCAAAATCGCAGCTATTATTATGATTTGCGATACCGTCGAAGCGGCGATCCGTTCCTACATTCCCGAGACGAGGGACGCGTACGAGAAGCGCATAGATATGCTTGTCGACGCTAAGGTGAGCTTGAAGCAGTTCGACGAGTGCCCCATAACCCTAGGCGATATCGCGATAATCAAAAAGACGGTTATGGAATCGCTTGCGTCCATCCACCACGGACGTATCGACTACGACAAGAAAAAGCGCAGCGCGCGCGGCTGATTATGATACGGATAAGCGGAGCTTCATTTGCGGAAAAATCCCTTATACGCAGGGTGGCAAGAGCTTGCTTTGCCGAGCTTGGACAGGAGGATTTTTTCGTCGTTGATCTGAGCGTGTCTGACGGAGAATCTATACGCGCGCTGAATAACCGAACGCGGGGGATAGACAGGGTCACGGACGTGCTCAGCTTTCCGTGCTTCGACAAGCTATCACCGCCCGTAAAAGAGGAGAATTTTTCCGACTGCGATTACGACGGAAAGCGAGTGTTGCTGGGCTCGATTATGATATGCAGGGAAAGGGCTAAGCGGCAGGCGGAGGAATTTGAACATTCTTATGTGAGAGAGCTGGGCTTCCTCTCATGTCACGGGCTGCTGCACCTGCTCGGCTACGACCATATCGAGAGCGCTGACGAGGAGATTATGACCGCGCTTCAAAGAAGCATTATGAAAAGGGCGAAGCTGTAAGCGGAATAAAGGATAAAATAAGGACGTAAACGAAAGATAATAAGGATTTACGGCAAATACGAAGGAATATAATGTACGAAAATTTCAAATCAGGCTTTATATGTATAGCGGGTCTCGCAAACGCGGGCAAATCCACGCTCACCAACGCGCTTGTAGGCGAAAAGGTGTCCATAGTGTCGTGGAGACCGCAGACCACTCGAAATAAACTGCTCGGCATAATCAACGGCGAGGACTTTCAGATGGTGCTTATAGACACCCCCGGCATACACAAGGCGAGAAATCATTTGGGCGAGTATATGATGCAGGCTGTGGAGAGCGGACTCAAAGACGTGGACGGAGTTGTGTACGTCATAGACGCGAGCCGCGGAATGTCCGCCGAGGATTACGAATTTCTTGAAAAGAATGCCAAAAAAGTCCCCGTAGCGGTCGCTCTCAACAAGCAGGACGCGGTCACTAGAGAGACGCTGTTTATGACTCTGCAAAAGCTCAACGGCATAGAGGGGATAGAGGCAATCGTTCCGATATCCGCAAAGAAAGGCGAAAATCTGGAACCGCTTATGGCACAGCTTAAAGAGTTGCTTCCAGTGGGTGCGCCTATGTATCCGCAGGATGAGTATACGCAGTCCTCTATGCGATTTATGGCAACGGAGATTATAAGAGAAAAGGCATTGTATCTTCTTGACAAAGAAGTGCCGTACGGAATAGGCGTGAGCATAAACAAATTCGAGGAAAGGGAAAATCAGCCTATCTGCGATATAGACGCCGATATAGTGTGCGAAAAGCAGTCGCACAAGGCGATAGTCATAGGAAAGGGCGGAGAAATGCTCAAAAAGATAGCCACGCAGGCGAGAAAGGATCTGGAACAGCTCGTAGGCGAAAAGGTTTTTCTCACTCTGTACGTGCGCGTCAAGGACGAGTGGAGAGACAGCGAGTATCTTATGAAGGAGCTGGGCTATGACCTTAAAGCTCTGAAAAAGGACTGAAAACGCAGATTAAGTCAACAGGAGAATATGAATAAAATTCGCCCTACTGCGCATTCTAAGCGTATGACAGACAAAGACCTTTGGAAAATGTTTGAAAAGACGGGCGACGTGGAGTGGTACTCGATGTACCGTTCTATGAAGGAAAGCAAAGAGGACGCAGACCGCAGGTAACTCAGGCGGCTTGCGTTGAGAGTATGCAAGCGACCGCGATAAAGGTAAAGGCAATAGCCACAAGGGCAGTACCCTACAAGGAGAGTGATATGATAGTCACTCTTATCAGCGTTGAGTACGGAAGAATCACGGCTACCGCGAGAGGATGTCTAAAACCCAAGGCGAAGCTGAGATATTCCGCCGAGCCCTTCAATTTCGGAGAATACGTCTTGCAGGGGAGCGGCGGCAGATACGTGATTACCGAGTGCAATCAGATAGAAGCCTTTTCGGCAGTCACCGCGGATATAGAGAAATATTATGCAGCATGTATGATACTTGAATCGCTTGAAAGGCTCACTAAGGAGCCGCAGCCGTTGCTGCTTTCAAGGTCTCTTTCCGCGCTGTCCGATTTGGCGTACGGCGATAAGGAAGCGGACTGCGTCATTACCTCTTTTTTGAAAGACGTAATAAGCCTAAACGGTCTTTCTCTCGATTTTGCGCATTGCAACGTCTGTAAATGCGATTTGGAGGAAGATGCGTATTTCAGCGACAGAGACGGAATAGTCTGCCGCCATTGCAAAGCAATGACGGATATTCCGATAGACTCTATGACAAGGGCGTATTTGAGCGGAGCAGCAGACGAAGTCCCGCACGCGCTCAGGCAGAAGGCAAATATTCTGCTTTCAAATCTTGTATATCAAATGCTTGGTGTACGCATAGGCGCGCACTATTTCACGGAGAGCATATGAAAGGTAAGAAATTCATTGCAAAAATCGTCGCGACCGTAGCGGTCGCCGCAATATTGCTCGCCTCGTCCGCATTGCTTTTTGCTTGCAATAAGGACAAGGGCTATACTTTGGGCGATATATTCAAGGCAGAGAATAGCGACGCCGAATTTACGTCGTCGAAGCTGGAATTTACGCTTCCGACAGGCTGGGAAATCTATCTCGATTCCAGAAAATCGACGACTTCCGAAAAGAATAAACCAACGTCCCTTTACAGCGACGTAGGCTACGTCAAATCGGCGGACGCGTTTATCGTCAAGCATACGTCGTCGGGGACGTTGTCGGTGGTTAAATGCGGAGACGATAAAGAGTATTACACGGGTCTTATGAATGGGATGCTTTTCCCCGTTTCTCTCGGTATATCGGCGTTGCGTGTAAAGGACGGGCTTATCGTTTGCAGATTCAACGACAACACGCTCGGAGCCTTCGATTTTAATGGCAAGACGGTGCTTTCGAGAACGCATTTCAAGGATGCGACCGACTCCGTGAATATCGACAGTATGATAAAAATTCTCGACAGCGGACTGATTGCGGTGCACTATGCCTATGACAGAAGCGGCGCGCCCGAGTTTACTTCCGTTTACCGTCCCACGCAAAACGGCGGAGAGCTGGTTTGCAGAGTGGCGAACAACAGCAACGCGCTCGATAAGGTCAGCGGCTTTGACGGCAAATACGTGACGGTCGTGGGAAATTCTGTGGGAGACTGCATCTATCTCATCCCCGCGACGGCAAACGGCAATCCGCAGAGTATGAGCGGAACGGCGAACGGAAAATTCGTGGATATGGGGCAGGACGACTACGAATGCGAGATTACGTATATAGGCAACGGAAAATTCTTTATCCACGAGGAATGGACTGTGGATAAAAACTCCGATTATATGTATTACGACGAGGCGGAAAAGGATTATTTCAAGATGTCCCGATATATTTACACCCCCGATAACGACGCCATTGCGGATTATACGGCAAATGCAGATAAGGTGTTTTACAATATGTCAAATTCCTACTACGACTCCTCTCGAAACGGAATAGACACAAAATCATATCTCAACAAGGGCTTCACCTACGTCGCTTACGGTCTGTCAATAGAAGAGGATAAAAAGGCGTATTACGACCAGTTTATACTGGATAGCGATATGAATATCGTTATGTCGCTTACGGGCAATTACGGCATCAGTATAAAGGACCAGAAAAAGGATAAGGTCGGATATTACGACCTCATTATGTCCAACGTTGACGGCTATTATTATATCCCGTTTTCGCCCAGTCAGGTCAATATATACGACGGAAGCGGCAAACAGGTCGGCTTCAACGAGCGTTCCACCGTTTTGCGTCAGGAGCTTTCAAACAATATGATTGTTGCGGCTATAACCGACCCAAACGATAAGAATGATACTCTGTTCGGAGCGTTCAATGTTTACGGAAAGGAAGTCATCGAATTCAAATATACCTCTCTGTCCGCTTTCCGCGGAGCGTATACGGTGGGGTCGCGTTATAACGGCGACAATGTGGAGGAATTGTTTATGATAGGCGTGGACGGCAAGGAGATTGAAAGACTGTCCGACGGCTCCAAGCCGCTCGCGGACATTGCCTCCACAAGCAAGGATCAGGCGGCGACAAATCCCGTCAACACTCTTATTTACAAAATAGGCTGCTATATGTATTGGGAGAAGATAGAGGGAACTTATTATTACGGCGTCAAGAACTTCAATCCCAACGTGGACAAAAACGTTATTATAGAGGCTAAAATGGCGGGCGGCAGTTTGCTGTACGCCCCCGGCAATTCGCCGAGCGACGTGTTCGTATTTGAAAAAATCGGCGATAGAAACAACACCGTGTACTCGGTGTACAGGCTTGTCTGACAATGCAAACTTTTATTAAAAAAGCCGATACAGCTATTTTGGAAGCCGCCGCGCTTATAAAGCGCGGCGAGCTTGTTGTATTTCCGACGGAAACCGTATACGGACTGGGCGCCAACGCTTTCGACGGTCAAGCGGTTGCTAAGATTTTCAAGGCTAAGGGAAGACCGCAGGATAATCCTCTTATCGTACATATTTCCGAGATAGACGAGATAAAGAATATCGCCGTCGACATTCCCGACGGATTTTATAAGCTGGCAGAAAGATTTATGCCGGGACCTCTCACGGTTATACTTAAAAAAAGCGATAAAATTCCATGCGAGGTTACTGCGGGAGGGGATACGGTCGGCGTGCGTATGCCAGATAACAAATATGCCAGAGAGCTTATTTCAAAATCGTTTCCGCTTGCCGCTCCGTCGGCAAACCGCTCGAAGCATATTTCTCCGACGACCGCCGAGCACGTGTACGAGGATTTGGCGGGCGAAATTCCGCTTATACTGGACGGCGGCGAGTGCTCCGTGGGAATAGAAAGCACCGTTCTCGATCTTACGTGCGATATCCCGACGATACTTCGCCCTGGCGCGATAACCGCAGAGATGCTTCTCGGTATTGTCGGAGAGGTGAGCGAAAACGGCAGAGTCATAAAGATTGCAAAAGCCCCCGGAATGAAATATACGCACTATGCGCCCGTGGTCGATACGGTCAGCGCGAAGAATATCGACAGCGCGGTGGCGGAATACGATAAAGCGGCGGCGCAGGGGAAAAACCCCGTCATCGTAGCGCGCGATATTTACAGAGATAAGGTTTCGGAGCGGGAGCAAATTTCGCTTGGGATAACGGCGGAGGACTATACGCGCAATATCTACAAGGCTTTGCACGACGCCGAAAAAAAATACGGATACATCATTATCGAGGAATTGCACGGCGAAGGGCTGGAACAGTCGGTTATGAACCGCGTGACCAAAGCCGCGGGCGGAAAGAGCGTATGAGAGTGCTGTTCGTATGCACGGGCAATACCTGCCGCAGTCCGATGATGAAATTTATGTTTGAGAATTATCTCGCCTATATCGGAGCCGCGGATATGACGGTCTTATCGGCGGGCGTTATGCGGCATAAAAAGCCGATATCCGAGTATGCCGCGGAGGTTTTAGATAAGCACGGAGTGCCTTATTCGGAGCATATATCGAATTTTTGTGACAGGCAGACCGTGCAAAGCGCAGACGTCATAATCTGCGCCGAGCAGGAGCACGTTGAGTTTATAAAAAGAGAATACGGCGAAGAGCCAAATGTCGCCTCGCTTGCGGACATATGCGGAAAGGATTTGGAGGACCCGTACGGGAAAGGAATCGCCGCATATGAAAGTACGTATCGGGAGATATTGGTAGCCGTCCCTGAAATCTACGCTTATATCACGAAATAGACGTTTACAACGTCTATTTCATAGCTTAAAAGCGGTTTTTGTTGTTATTTCGGATAAGTCACAAAATTTTGAGCAGTTCTTTGAATATATTTATATGGATTTCCTCGTCCAAAATTATGCGCTCCAACAGCATTTTTACGCTCTCCTCGTTGAGATTTAGAATAGTGCGCTCGTAATTCATAATCGCCGCCTCTTCCGCCATTATATTCTGTTGCAGATATTTTCTGGGGTCGAGGGTATAGTTTACGAAGCTGCCGTTCCAGTACGTGCGCGCTCCCATAACGGGATAGCCTCCGAGCTTGCAGATAGTCGTTCCAAGCAGCTCGTGATGATGCATTTCCGTTCTCGCTATGCCGCTCAAAGCCCGCGCTATATCGGGGTATCGGGAACCCGTATAGCTCTGAAAACTGTACGTAAGTATGGCTGTAAGCTCGCCGCCCGCTCCTGCATAGCTCGGCATCAACAGCTTTGACTGAGATATATTTTGCGAAACCTCTATTTCGGGATAAGGCAAATCGCTTGCGAATTTGAATATTTCCATACTGCCTCCGTGCTTTTTTGCCCATTATATGAATTGTCGGTTATAATTGTGACATTGTGCGCACTTTATATATAATTATCGAAAAACGCTTGCAAAAACTTCGGTGTTATGCTAAAATCACAAAGTACTTTCGGAGGTAACTATGCTTGATACGTTAAATTCGGTTTTGCTATCGGCAATCAAATATGAAACAAGACAGGCGGTGCTGATGGCGTTCGCCATTATTATGACGATTGCCAGCGTTGCCATTATCGTCGTTATAATGATGCAAAAGGGCACAAACGACAACGTCGGCGTTATATCGGGCGCGTCCGACACCTTCTACGGCAAAAATAAGGAAAAGACCAAAGAGGGTATCCTCAAAAAAATCACTTTCGGTCTGTTTGCATTCATCCTTGTGTGCGCTGTCATCTGTTTTGCGGTAGGCATTGCGGATTAAAAAGGTAAAAGACAAAATCGGGCGGCTCGTAAATCGGGTCGCTTTTTTTATAATCGCTCGCATTGCGCTTGTAGAATGAAAAGAGAAAGAGTATAATCGTATATATGAAGATAGTAGCGACAAACAAAAAAGCTTATCACGACTATTTTGTGGAGGATACCTACGAGGCGGGCATAGTTTTGGTCGGCTGCGAGGTGAAATCCATAAGGCAGGGCGCGCTCAATCTGCGCGACAGCTTTATTATGATAAAAAACGGAGAGGCGTTTGTGATGAATATGCATGTTTCCCCTTATAAAATGGGAAGCTATTTCAACGTCGACTCCAAGCGTACGCGCAAGCTGCTTCTCAATCGCGGCGAGATAAACAAACTCCGCGGCAGAGTGGAGCAAAAGGGTTACACTCTTATTCCGTTGAAGGTGTATTTCAAGGACGCCCTCGTCAAAGTAGAAGTTGGTCTCTGCAAAGGCAAGGAGCTTCACGATAAGCGCGCCGCTATAAAGGAAAAGGAAAACAACAGAAACTTGCAGAGAGTGCTCAAAGAGTACAACTCGTAAAACGTTCTGTGTCTAGCGGCATAAAACGGTGGAATTATGACGCGGAAACTTGGAAATAGCGTCATAACAGTAACGGCGAAAAACTACGCGGCAAGCCGACATAATTAGGCGAAGCGCGACTAAAATACTATCTCCCAAGGAGAGGACTATGAAAAGAATAGAAACCATTTGCGTGCAGGGGGGATACACTCCCAAAAACGGCGAGCCCAGACAAATCCCGATTGTGCAAAGCACGACCTTCAAGTATGATACCAGCTCCGATATGGCGAAGCTGTTCGATTTGGAGGCGAGCGGTTATTTTTACACCAGACTTCAAAATCCCACCAACGACTACGTTGCGGCAAAAATCGCGCAGCTCGAGGGCGGCACCGCCGCTATGCTTACGTCGTCGGGACAGGCGGCAAACTTCTATGCGGTGTTCAATATAGCAAACGCGGGCGACCACGTCGTGTCCACTTCCACCATATACGGCGGCACGTTCAATCTTTTCAGCGTTACGATGAGGAAGATGGGGATAGAATTCACTTTCATTTCTCCCGCAAGCACAAGAGAGGAAATTCAGGCGGCGATACGCCCCAATACCAAGGCTATATTTGCCGAAACGATTGCAAATCCCGCGCTTACTATGTTCGATATAGAGCTGTTTGCGGATGTGGCGCATAAAAACGGAGTTCCGCTTATAGTAGATAACACGTTTGCGACTCCCGTGCATTGCAGACCAATCGAGTGGGGCGCGGATATCGTCACGCATTCCACGACCAAATATATGGACGGACACGGCGCGGCAGTGGGCGGCGCGATAGTCGACGCGGGCAGGTTCGATTGGATGGCGCATGCGGACAAATTCACGGGGCTTTGCACTCCCGACGACAGCTACCACGGTGTGACATACGCGGAGCGATTCGGCAAGGAGGGCGCGTTCATTACAAAGTGCACCGCTCAGCTTATGCGCGATTTCGGCTCCATTCAAAGCCCGCAGAATGCGTTTCTGCTCAATCTGGGGCTTGAAAGCCTGCATGTCAGAATGGCGCGCCACGCCGAGAACGGACTCAAAGTCGCGCGCTTCCTGAGTGAAAGCGACAAAATAAGCTGGGTCGTATATCCCGAGCTGGAAGGGGACGCGAATTACGAGCTTGCGAAGAAGTATTGCCCGAACGGAACCTGCGGCGTAGTCAGCTTTGGCGTGAAGGGCGGTCGCGCGGCGGCGGAAGCGTTTATGAAAAACCTTAAACTCATCGCAATAGAAACTCACGTCGCGGACGCGCGCAGCTGCTGTCTGCATCCCGCGAGCGCTACGCACCGTCAGATGACGGACGAGGAGCTCTATGCCGCCGGAGTGTCTCCCGACCTTGTGCGTCTGTCATGCGGTATTGAAAACGCAGACGACCTTATCGATGACATAAAACAGGCTCTTGAAAGACTGTAATTCGCAAAACAAGGCGTTTATCCGACTTAATTTTGTAGATTAACGCTATTTATCGACTAAATAGGGAATAAATTATGCCGATTATCATACCAAGCGACTTGCCCGCATACGCAAGTCTGAAACAGGAAAAGATATTCGTAATGGACAGCGAAAGGGCGTACAGACAGGATATACGCCCGATTGAAATTGCCATTCTCAATCTGATGCCTACAAAGGAGACCACCGAAACGCAGCTTTTGAGGCTGCTCGGCAATTCATCCTTGCAGGTGAACGTCACGTTTATCAAGACGGATACGTACGCCGCGACCCACACCTCGCACGAGCATATGGACAGGTTTTACAAAAATCTCGCCGAGGTGCGAGATATGAAATTCGACGGAATGATTGTGACGGGAGCGCCCGTGGAGACTATCGATTTTGAAGAGGTGAAATATTGGCAGGAGCTTAAATCCGTTATGGATTTCGCGCAGGAGAGCGTGACGAGCACCGTGTATATATGTTGGAGCGCGCAGGCGGCGCTTTATCATAAATTCGGAATAGGCAAACGCGCGCTCGAAAAAAAACTGTTCGGCGTTTTCCCCGCGTATGCGACGGCGAAGAACGACGTTTTGCTCAAAGGCTTGGACGACGTGTTTTATATCCCCAATTCGCGCCATACGTCCGTGGACGAGGCGGCAGTGCGCAAACATCCCGATATAGCGGTGCTTGCCGAATCCGACGAAGCGGGAGTCCTTATTGCAAAGACCAATGACAACCGTAGCTTCTTCTTTACGGGACACAGCGAGTATGACAGGTTTACGTTGCAGAACGAATACCTGCGCGACCTCGCCAAAGGTCTCGCAATCGAGCCTCCCGTAAACTATTTCAGCGATTCGTCAATGTCCAAGGTGGATATGAAATGGAAAGCGACGGCAAATCTGCTGTTCAACAACTGGCTCAACTACTACGTGTATCAGGTCACGCCTTATCAGCTGTAACAGTTCGCAGATTTTTTGGGATTTATAGTGTCTAATATTTCGGTTGTGCCGAACGTAAGTTGAAAGAACGTACGATCGGCGCAATTTTTATATTCGGAATGCAACCGAATTCTTTAATAATTATTTTACAAAACTGTTACCTCTGTGTGAACGGCAAGCAACATTTCGCGCGTACTGTATTAATGAGACATAATTTCGGAGAGCGGTATGCGTAAAAAAAATTTCAGACTGTATCTGGCGCATAGATTGAAATCGGATAAACTGTTTTCTTGCATAATATTTGCGTATGCGTTTTTCTGCCTCTCGTCGTTTATATATTTCGCAATCGAGGGGCAGGTGCGCAATACGCTTATGTGTTTGCTGTTCGTTTTGTTTGTGCCGCTTATGCTTGTGCTTGAAAAGGTTTTGAAAGTAAGATTTGTCGCGCTGTTTTCCGCGGTCGTTCTATTCATCGCGGCGGGGAGCATACTCGGCGGCTGTTACGACCTTTATACGCTCGTGCCTTGGTTCGACTTGCTGTTGCACTGTTTATCTGGCTTTATATTCGCCTGTCTCGGCTTTGCGCTTTTGGAGCTGTTTATCGGCGAGCCTACGGGAACGAAGAGCTTTTTTGCCTGTCTGCTGTTCGGAGCGGCGGTCAGCCTCGCTATCGCCACGTTGTGGGAGCTTTTCGAGTACGCGGGCACAGCGCTGTTCGGCTTGGATATGCAGGAGGATAAGATTATAGGCGGATTTAATTCCTACCTGCTTAGCGGTACCCACAGCGAGACGTTCGACGTTGACGGCATAATTAAGACGGTGATTTATTACGGAAACGGACAGACCTTGGTGTTGGACGGATATTTGGATATAGGGCTTATCGATACGATAGGGGATATGGCGATTTGCACGCTGGGCGTTGCAGTCTATGCCGTGGCATTCGTTATAGATTGGTTCAAGGGAAAGAAGAGACTGTACAACGCTTTTATTCCCAAGCTCGATCGAATTGCGCCCGAGCTTAAACACGAGGAGTACGCTGCGGCGCAGCGCGCTAAATGGGAAGCAAGTCCGCAATCTACCGAGTAGCGGCAAAAACAAAGAGTAGAGCGGACAAATCCTTATAAAACGCAAAAATAAAACCCGTCTTTTCGACGGGTTCTATTTTTAAGTCATTAATCTTACAGAGTCTTTACGTAAGCCGCAAGCTCGTTGAAGATTACGTCCAGACCGTGCGCGCCTGCGTCGGGATATCCGATGCTGCGCTCGCCGACCGTGCCCGCTCTGCCGAGAGTTGCGACGTGGGTCTTGGTGGCTTCCGCGCCCTCGTGCGCCGCCTGTGCGCCTATGTCGAGACCCTCTCTGAGCTTCTTGCCTGCTTTCGCCGCTTCCGTGAGAGCGATTGCGCAGGGCTTCAAAGCGTCAACAAGCGTCTTATCTCCGATATCCGCGCCCTTGCCGAAGGACTTTTTGCCCGTCTCGTATACGCCGCGATTCGCCTCTGTGAAGAGGAGAGCGATATCCGTGAGGTTGACCTCCTTCTTGCCGAGCATAGATTTGCCCGCGTACTTGAACGCAGAACCCCAGATAGGACCGGAAGCGCCGCCGCAGTATTCCTTGATAATATCGGAGCAGCTGACGAGGAACTGACCTATGTCGCCTTTTTTACGAGTTGCCCAGTCTGCTTTGAGCTGCTTAAAGCCCTTTGCGATAGACATACCGAAGTCGCCGTCGCCCATCTTGTCCGCTTCGCAGAAGGGAACTTCGTTCTCGATGATGACGTCAGCCATCTTGTCTACGATTTTGACGAATGCCGCGGTGTTGATGGTCTCGGTCACTACGGGAGATCCTTCCACTTCGTAAACGGCGTTTGCGTCCTCTTCCTCTGCCGCAGCCGCTTTCTTGGCTTTCTTTGCGACCGCTTCCTGAGGGGTGATGTTGAGCGCCTTACCGATAGCCTTGACAGCTTCGAGAGCCGCTTCCGCCTGCTCGCTCATAGCCGCGCCCCAAGTGAGAGCGGGGGTAGAGACGGGATAGTCGATGAGGGACTTCAATTCCTCGTCGACGCGCAGAACCGTGATGGACGCGCCCGCCATATCGATAGATGTCATAAAGTTGCCTACGATGGTGCGGTGAATCTTTACGCCGTCCGCGCCGAGCGCCTTTGTGACGGAGTTGTTGAGGATATAAAGCTCCTGCATAGGAGTGCCGCCGAAGCCGTTGATGAGAAGCACGACCTCTTCGCCGTTTTTGAGAGCGAGATCCTCTTCGAGGTCGGTGACGATCCTGCGGGAGAGGTCGTCGGAGAAGGTGCCCTTGGAGTAGTCGATTTTCTCGCGATAGCGACCTGGCTCGCCGTGGATGCCTACGCCGAATTCCATCTCGTCGTCGCCGATTTCAAAGGTGGGATGTCCCGCCGCGGGAACCGTGCAGGACGTGAAAGCGAAGCCGAATGAGCGTACGTTGTCGATGACTTTATTCGCGACGCGCTTGACCTCTTCGAGTTCCTTGCCCTGCTGTGCCGCAGCGCCGGCGCACTTATGTACGAGCACCGTGCCCGCAACGCCTCTGCGACCTACGGTGTAGAGGGAGTCCTTGACCGCGATATCGTCGTTGACGTAAACCGCGTCGACCTTTATGCCGTCTTCCTGAGCGTCGGACATAGCGTTGTTGAAGTTCATGCAGTCGCCGGAGTAGTTTTTGATGATGAGCAGAACGCCCTTATCCGTCGCGCATTTCTTTATGGAATTGTAAACCTGAACTTGAGAGGGTGAAGCGAAAACGTCGCCGCAGACCGCCGCGTCGAGCATTCCCTTGCCGACGAAGCCCGCGTGCGCGGGTTCGTGTCCGCTGCCGCCGCCAGAGATAAGGCTAACCTTGTTGTCGTCGATTTCTTTCTTTTTTACGATTTTGAATTTTTCCACAAATTCAAGCTCGGGATGAGCCGCCGCAAGCCCGTGGCACATATCGTACACAAAGGTTTCGGGGGTATTCATAATTTTTTTCATAATCTGTCTCCTTATCAAAAGCAATGAGCGCGTGCGCGCTCTTGCCAATATTACGAATTTGAGTTTTTTATAAATGAATAAGATACTCCCCCGTCGAAACGGGAGAGTATCCGAATTTACTTAGCAGCACTCGCAGTCGCAGCCGTATTTGAAGTCGTGACCGAGCTTGTCCGCCGTCTTGATAGCCGCTTTGACCATATCCACCGTGACGGGGAAGGGCATATTGTGTATGGACTCGTCTGGGATGCAGGTCTTTTCCGCAATCTGGGTGAGGAGCTCGTCGCTGACCTCGTCCGTGCCCAAGTCTTTGAGGCATACGGGCAGACCGACCTCGTCGCAGAAGTTGAGCACTTCATAGAGCTCTTCTTCGGGGCTGTTTTCAAGCACGAGCTGGCAGATTGTGCCGAACGCGACCATTTCGCCGTGATAATACTTGGTGTGCGCGGGGAGCAGCGTGAGACCGTCGTGGATGGCGTGCGCCGCCGCAAGACCGCCGCTCTCGAAGCCGAGACCGGAGAGGAGAATGTTGGTTTCGACAATCTTCTCGAAAGCGGGCGTTACACAGTTCATATCGCAAGCCGCTTTTGCCTTTGCGCCGTCGGAAAGCAGAGTCTTATAGCAAAGCTCCGCAAGCGCGAAAGCCGCCATCGTGCCGTAGCCGAGCATAGTGCCCTTCGTGCGATTTGCGCCGCAGGGAAGACCCGCGTTGACGTTGGAGCAGGATTTGACGTTTGCTCTTGCCTCGAAGTACGTGGAGAGCGCGTCGCCCATGCCGCTTACCAAGAAGCGAGTGGGAGCGTTTGCGATGACCGTCGTGTCGATAAGTACGACGCTCGGGCTCTGTCTGAAATATGCGTAATCGTCAAAGTGATGGTCGTCCGTGTAAAGAACCGCGGAGTGGGACGTGGGAGCGTCCGTCGCCGCGATGGTGGGGCAGATGATGAGGCTGTTGCCCGCCGCCACGCATTTGGACGTGTCGATTGCCTTGCCGCCGCCGAGACCTATCGTGCAAGCGCATTTGTTGGCTTTTGCGAACTCTTGCAGAGCTTTGACGGCGCCGCGGGAGCACTCGCCCTTGAAAAGGTCGCTTACTACGAATTCAACGCCGAATTTTTTCTGCGTAGCTTCGAGCTTGTCTTTGACAAGGTTGAGAGCGAAAGAGTCGGCGATAAGCAACGCTTTTTTACCGAACGTTCTGACGAAATATCCGAGGTTGAGGAGCTCGTCCTCGCCCTGGACGTACTTGGTGGGGCAAATAAATGCTTTTCTCATAATTTTCTCCTTATAAGAGGTTTTATTGATAAACCAATTATATATCCTTAAAAATAAGATTTCAATAGCGAATTTGCTAAAAAATGGAATTTTCGGAGGAAATTTGCGTTAAAAATTGCGTTTTTAAGACCTTTTCGGATTCAAAAGGCAGAAATTTCATAATTTTTCTTTCAAAAAAGTTGTAAGCGGCGAGAAATGAGCTATAATTATCGAGGTCGGGATCCGCTCCGCGCGAATTTGCGGATTGGACGAATTCTCGGCGAAGGAGAGTATTATGGACGTTGCGGCTTCGGTCGAAAACCGTGTGAAATGGATAAAAAACCTGCTTGAAAGTGCGGGCGCGAAAGGTATAGTTTACGGCAACAGCGGCGGAAAGGACTGTACGCTTGTGGGCGCTCTTTGCAAACGCGCTACGGATAACGTGCTCGGAGTGATTATGCCGTGCCAGTCGAGTCAGAATTACGGCAGCGACCGCGACGACGCGATTGCCGCGGGCGAACGGTTCGGCATAAGGCAAATCCAAATAGATTTGAGCGATACGAAAGAGGCTTTGACAAAAGCCCTCGGAGAAAGACTGTCCGAGGACGCCGCGGGCGAACATAACGTAAAAATGGCGGGAGTGAATATAAATCCAAGACTCAGAATGATTACGCTGTACGCCCTCGGTCAGGCGAGGGGATATCTTGTCGCGGGTACGGGAAATCTGGATGAAACCACTCTCGGCTATTTTACCAAATGGGGGGACGGAGCTTGCGACTTCAATCCTATTTCCGACCTTACCGTCGGCGAGGTGTACGAGCATCTGATATATCTGGGAGCACCTGAAAATATTGTGTCCAAAGCGCCCTCGGCGGGGCTTTATCAGGGGCAGACGGACGAGGACGAGCTGGGCATAAAATATGCGGACGTCGACGCTTATCTGCGAGGAGGAAGCGTTTCCGAAGAAATAGCGAAAAAGATAGAAAGAGCAAATGCATCTACCGCGCACAAGAGGCGTATGCCGCTTACGTTCTACGAAATGAAATAGCAGAAAACAATGAATTAGATAATCGAAAATACAATAAATACGCTTTAATACAGCCGTCTAAACCGTTTGCGACGGCTGTTATTTTGTATGGATTTATCAATAGGCGTTCGTTTTGAAAACCCGCATAAATTTTGGTTTTATTTCCCTACTAAGAAATTATATATTTTATATATATACTATTGCAACGCCGAAACGAATGTGTTAAAATGGCGATACAAGCGTTTTATTACACGGAGGAACATATGTCAAAAATCAAACTCACGACCGTCGCCTTCAAGGGCACGGCGGAACAAGAAGCGCAGTTGAGACAGGTTTTGGATGAAATCAATTCGTCCGAGCATCCGAGCGTTATGACTGCATTGCAAAGAGCGCAGGCGATTTACGGCTATCTGCCCATCGAGGTTCAGACCATAATCGCGGAAGAAATGGGCGTATCTCTGGAAGAGGTGTTCGGCGTGGCGACTTTCTACTCGCAATTCACTCTCAATCCGCAGGGCTCGTACGCTTTCGGAGTCTGCCTCGGCACGGCTTGCTACGTCAAGGGTTCGGGCGACGTCGTCGCAAAGCTGGAAGAGTGTCTTGGTCTCAAAGACGGCGAGACTTCCTCGGACGGAAAGTATTCGATTGCGTCCACAAGGTGCGTGGGCTGCTGCGGTCTTGCTCCCGTTATGACGGTGAACAACGAGGTTTACGGCAAGCTGACCGTCAAGGATATTCCCGACATAGTGGCGAAATATCAGGCTATGTGACGTTTTTATGAGAGAGATTTCGCTGGCTCTTTGCGATATTGCGCAGAACTCGCTGGACGCGGGCGCAAGGTTGCTGAAAATCAGAGTGTGGGCGACGGACAGTAAAATAGGCTTCGAGGTCGAGGACGACGGCGAGGGTATGGATGAAAAAACGCTCTCGGCGGCAACCCAAAGGGGAACGTCGTCAAAGGGCGGTGCGGGTTTGGGACTGGCGCTGCTCGAAGAGGAAACGGCGGCTTCGGGCGGCAGACTGAAAATCTCTTCTCAAAAGGGAACGGGCACAAGGATAACAGCCGAATACGGCAGAGGCGCCGACGTTATTCTCGGAGACTTGGGGTCGACGGCGGTCACCCTGACGGACGACGGATACGATCTGGAACTGACAGTCGAAATGTACGGCAAAACCGAAATATTGGATACAAAGAAGCTAAAATCCGCTTCGCCGACGGCAGAGCTGCAATCGCGCGGAGTGCTTCGATTGATAAGAGAGGATATCAACAAATTCATCAGACAAAATGGAGGAGCAAATTTATGAAGAGCATCGCCGATATAATGGCAATCAGAGATGCAATGCAGTCGCACGTAGGTCTTCGCGACAATGCCGACGCCGAGAAAGAGATACATATCGTTGTCGGAATGGGCACCTGCGGGCTGAATGCGGGCGCACGCACGGTGTTCAATACGCTGGTCGACGCGATTGAGGAGCGCAAGCTCACGGGCGTTCGCGTGACGCGCACGGGCTGTCTCGGAAGCTGCGAGAACGAGCCCGTAGTCGAAGTTCACGTGCCCGAAAAGGAAGTTGTGACATACAAGAACGTAGACGCCGCAAAGGCTCTCGAAATCCTAAATAACATACAAGCGTAAAAGGGAGGAAAGCATATGTACAGAACCCATATACTGGTTTGCGGCGGAACGGGATGCCATTCCAACAACAGCGGCAAAATCCGCGAGGCATTCGAAGAGCAAATCAAACAAAGAAATTTACAGGACGACGTGCTGGTCGTAGGCACGGGCTGTTTCGGTCTCTGCGCGGTCGGTCCTATCATCATCATTTACCCCGAGGGAGCGTTTTACAGCGGAATTAAGGTCGAGGACGTTCCCGAGATTATCGAAGAGCATATCGTAAAGGGCAGACTTGTAGAGAAGTTCCTCTATCACGAAAAGGCGCTCGGCAACAAGCCCGTAAAGGCGCTGTCCGACACCAATTTCTACAAGAAGCAGACTCGTGTGGCTCTGCGCAACTGCGGCGTTATCAACCCCGAAATCATCGACGAGTATATCGCGCGCGACGGCTATCAGGCTCTCATCAAGTGCCTGACGGAGCTCGACCCCCAGCAGGTTATAGATATTGTCAAGGCTTCCGGTCTGCGCGGCAGAGGAGGCGCGGGCTTCCCCACGGGCGTGAAGTGGCAGTTTGCAAAAAATCAGAATAATGACACAAAATACGTATGCTGCAACGCAGACGAGGGCGACCCCGGCGCGTTTATGGACAGGTCGGTGCTAGAAGGCGACCCCCACGCGGTGCTCGAAGCCATGACTATTGCGGGATACGCAATCGGCTCTCATCAGGGCTATATCTACGTCCGCGCGGAGTATCCTATCGCGGTCGAGCGTTTGAAAATAGCCATCGCGCAGTCAAGAGAATACGGTTTGCTCGGCGACAATATCTTAGGTACGGGTTTTGCGTTCGATATCGAATTGAAGCTCGGCTCGGGAGCGTTCGTATGCGGAGAGGAAACCGCGCTTATGACCTCTATCGAGGGTCATCGCGGCGAGCCCCGTCCCCGTCCTCCGTTCCCAGCGGTCAAGGGTCTGTTTGCGAAGCCGACCATTCTGAACAACGTCGAAACGTACGCGAATATCACTCAGATTATCCTAAACGGAGCGGAGTGGTTCGCCTCTATGGGTACGGAAAAGTCCAAGGGCACGAAGGTCTTCGCGCTCGGCGGAAAAATCGTCAATACCGGACTTGTCGAAATTCCTATGGGCACGACCTTGCGTGAAATCGTAGAGGATATCGGCGGCGGCATTCCCAACGGAAAGAAATTCAAGGCGGCTCAGACGGGCGGACCTTCGGGCGGCTGCATCCCCGCTGAGCACCTCGATATTCCCATCGACTACGACAACCTCATTTCCATCGGCTCTATGATGGGCTCGGGCGGAATGATCGTTATGGACGAGGACAACTGTATGGTGGATATTGCCAAATTCTTCCTCGAATTTACCGTCGACGAGAGCTGCGGAAAGTGCACTCCCTGCCGTATAGGCAACCGCCGTCTGCTCGAATATCTCGATAAGATTACAAGCGGCAAGGCGACTATGCAGGACCTTGACGATATGGAACAGCTCTGTTATTACATAAAGTCGAATTCGCTGTGCGGTCTCGGACAGACCGCGCCAAACCCCGTGCTCTCCACGCTGCGTTACTTCCGCGACGAGTACGAGGCGCACATCAAGGATCACCGCTGCCCCGCGCACGTCTGCAAGAGACTCATCCAGTTTAAGATTACGGACAAGTGTATCGGCTGCTCGGCGTGTTCGAGAAAGTGCCCCGTGAACGCTATTTCGGGCGAAATCAAGAAGAAATTCGACATCGATCAGGCGAAGTGCGTCAAGTGCGGACAGTGTATCGCAACTTGTAAGTTCGGCGCAATCATCAAAGAATAATAGAGGTGTACTATGGCATTGGTAAACGTAAAGATAAACAATATTCCCGTGCAGGTTGAGGAGGGTACGACGATTCTGGAAGCGGCTAAGGTCGCGGGCATCAAAATTCCCACTCTCTGCTATCTCAAAGGCGTGAACGAAATCGGAGCGTGCCGCGTGTGCGTTTGCGAGGTCAAGGGCGCAAGAAGCCTCGTCGCCGCCTGCGTATATCCCGTAAACGAGGGTATGGATGTGTTCACCAACACCCCGAACGTAAGAGCATCTAGAAAAGCAACGGTCGAGCTGTTGCTCTCAAATCATAACAAGGCGTGTCTCAGCTGCGTAAGAAACAACAACTGCGAATTGCAGACGCTTTCTACCGAGCTCGGCTGCGACGCGACAAAGTACGAGGGCGTAAAAACGGAGGCTTCCATAGACGGAAGCACGCCCTATCTCATCCGCGACAACAGCAAGTGCGTGCTCTGCCGCCGCTGTACGGCAGTGTGCAAGGAGTATCAGTCCGTTGCCGTCATCGGCGCGAACGGCAGAGGCTTCGATACGCATATTGCGTGCGCGTTTGAAAAGCCCCTTGCGGATACCGCCTGCGTAGGCTGCGGACAGTGCATAGTCGCCTGTCCTACGGGCGCGCTCACCGAAATGGAGCAGATTGACGACGTTCTCAACGTCATCAACGACCCCACAAAGCGCGTTATCGTCGCCGCGGCTCCCTCCGTGCGCGTAGGTCTCGGCGAGGAGTTCGGTATGCCTATCGGCACGAACGTAGAGGGCAAGATGGTCGCCGCTATGCGCAGACTCGGATTCGACGACGTGTTCGACGTCAACTTCGGCGCCGACCTTACGATTATGGAAGAGGGAACGGAGTTCCTCGGCAGACTCAAAAACGGCGGAACGCTTCCTATGATTACCAGCTGTTCTCCCGCTTGGATAAAGTTCTGCGAGCATAACTTCCCCGACCAGCTCGACCACCTTTCCAGCTGCAAATCTCCGCAGCAGATGTTCGGCGCGGTCTGCAAGACGTATTATGCCGAAAAGCTGGGCATCGACCCCAAGGATATGGTCGTCGTATCCATTATGCCTTGCACGGCGAAGAAATTTGAAAGAGGCAGAGGCAATCAGAATGCGGCGGGCGTTCCCGATATCGATTACGCGCTCACGACGAGAGAGCTTGCAAAGCTCATCAAGCGCGCGGGCATAATCTTCGACGAGCTTCCCGACGAGCAGTTTGACAGCCCTCTCGGCATTTTCTCGGGCGCGGGTCTCATCTTCGGCGCGACGGGCGGCGTTATGGAAGCGGCTCTTCGTACGGTGTACGAGGTCGTAGTCGGCAAGGAGGCTCCGTCTCTAGATTTCAACGAGGTTCGCGGCACAGAGGGTATAAAGGAAGCGGAATACAATCTCGCGGGACAGACTGTCCGCGTGTGCGTGGCTTCGGGCCTTGCAAACGCGAGAAAGATTATGGAGGACGTAAGAGCGGGTAAATCCAAGTATGATTTCATCGAGATTATGTCCTGCCCCGGCGGCTGCGTAAACGGCGGCGGACAGCCCATAAAGAGTGCTTTTGTGCGCAACAACAAGGATATTAAGGGCGAGCGCGCAAAATCCATCTACGCGCAGGACGCGGCTATGAAAATGCGTAAATCTCACGAGAACCCCGCAGTGCAACAGCTGTATAAGGAGTATCTGGGAGAGCCGAACAGCCATAAGGCGCATGAGATACTGCATACCTCTTATATCCCCCGCAATAGGTATTAAGAATTTGCGCCGAGTGTCACACACTCCATACGCAAGCGTATTGCGTGTACGCACAGCGATAAAAACAACTATAATTTAATTTTATAAGCAAAAGAGTTTTTATCGCGTGTGCTGTGAGCGCAAACGCCTCGCAAAATTTGAGCGGAGCCTCAAATTTTGCTGTAAGGGGCAAAAAGTGATAGAAACTCCCACTTTTTGCGAAAAATAATTACGCACCCGTTTGGGTGCGTTTTATTTTGACCGGATAAATAGAATTAAGCTCACTGCGTGAGCGAGCGGATAAACGATAGTTTGATAAGGTGGAGCACGACGAATTGCTATTCAAGAGACTGCACCAGCGCGTGCAAGGCGAACGCCCCCGTGAGTGCCGAGCCGAGTTACTTTGTCTGATAAGGTGGAGTACGACGAGTTGCCGTTCAAGAGACTGCACCAGCGCGTGCAAGGCGCGCGCCAATCCGAGTGCCGAGCTTGCACTTGGCTTGATAAGGTGGAACACGATGAGTCGCCATTCAAGAGACTGCACCAGCGCGTGCAGGGCGCGCGCCTACCTGAGTGCCGAGCTTGACGCTCCGTACAAGCGAACAGGCAATTCTGTTTTCTGCCTGTGAGCGAGTGATATAAATAGAGCTCTATGCTTGTATATGCGAGTGCCGATTGTCTCCCCCGCGAGCGACGGAACGTTAAATAGTGTGCGTTACTATTTCGAGTGGTGGGAGAAAAGCCCGAAGGGAAAGAGGGGGTTATTTATTTTAGAGTACCCGCCGTGAACCCTTGTAGACCACGTCACCCTCACCACGACAAGGTGTGTTTCAATCATTAAAGACCTCGAAAATCAGTTTTATACCCATTTTCAAGCCGTGGGAAAAGCTTTCAAGACAAGCCAAGTCCTCTAATTTGGATTGTTGGGAATTTATTTCGTCAAAAAGATTCTTTTGATTTTCGTCCAAAGTCTGAATGTGTTTACCGCAGTTGTCGCTTAACTCTGATAACAAAGATTTGTACTTTTCGCTGACGTCGTGTGCTGCGGGCATCGTCTGGTCGCTGTAATATATTTTGCTTATGGTTGATTTGTTCATATCGTTCTCCTTAAAAGTGTTTTTACCACGACAATTATGTATCGAGTTCAAAAAGAAACGTTAGAAATTCCGAGTATGGGACTTATTTATATCAAATAAAACAAATACCTTGCCTCTTACAATTTTTCACTATTGACAATAGGTTATATTATTTATATAATCATAGTTGTGTAGATATTTATATTTACGCGTACAGCAAAATCATTCGGGTGAAGGGCGCCGCGCGCTTTTAAGGACAATAAGTATGGCCCGATGACATCAATAGCAGCTTGGTTTTATCTCGGTCGCGCGGGGTCGCGCGGTTTACGGCAATAAGTCTTGGGGTGAGGCTCGGCAAGGCACTTCGGAGGGGTTTTTATGAAAACCGCAGACGCATCTACTCAAAAAGAAAAAAAGGAGCTTACTCCTACTCAACAAAAGGTCAAAGTTGCACTGAATTGGACTGTCAACGTTCTCTGCATAGTTTTGATTATCTTTGCTCTTATCGTGGCAATTTTCACGATAGTTCGTTCTACAAACGGCGAAAATATCACCAAGTTCGGCAATAAGTGCTATTTCAACGTGGTTACCGATTCTATGGCGCCCACGTTTTCGCCCGACGACGTTATCATTGCGGACTATTATCAGGGCAATGCTTCCGACTTAAAGGTCGGTCAGGTTGTGACTTTCAAATCGTCGCGCAGTGTAAACGGAACGTCCTACGAGTACTACAACACTCACCGCATTATCAGAATAATCAAAAATAATCAGGGCGCGGTGACGGATATACGTACTCGCGGCGACAATCAGGACGGCTCCTGGCAGGATATAGCGGCAGCTATCAAGAGGGGCGAGAATCCCGATATGGGCAAAACGGAAAAAATTCTCGCTTCCGATATTGTCGCTACTTGGGGCAGCGTTGACGACGAGGGCAATTTCACCTCGGGTAAATTGCTTAAAGGCTGCGGAGCATTTTCCAACTTCTTGCAGGACCCCGAAAGCGGAAAAACGCGTTTCTTCTGCATCGTGGTGCTTCCTTTGATACTTCTGTTTGTGATTTATGCGTTCGTGCTCGTACGCGCTTTGATAATTGCCAAAATCGAAAACAATAAGAAGGTTGCGGGCGAGACCGCTGTGACGGTGGACAGTCTTTCCGACGCTGAAAAGCGCCGTCTTGCGGAAGAGTATTTGGCGCTGTTGCGCAAAGAAGAGGATAACCGCCCAGCAACGGACAGTACGGAAGACGTAAAGACGGATATCGCCGATACGAACGCAGACGAAGCCACGGGTGTTCCTGCCGAAGACGATAGCGCCGAGGCGCCCGAAGCCGATATTGACGCACCCGAAACGGAAAGCGAGTCTGCCGATAGCGAGGCTGTAGTAAATTCCGACGGCGAAGATGCCGAAAAGTAATAAGTTTTCGGTCAGGGGGATTTTTATGGTTCTTGCGACGCGGTTTATGCGCAGGCGTGTATCGCGCGCAAGAATATAAAATGATATAATTTAATATTAATAACTATGAATATAAATCTTGTATTTGAATTCCTGAAAGCGTTTTTAGGAGCGTTTTACGATAAGGGTATAGGAAGTATCTTCTGGGGTTTTTTGCATATTTTCTACAACGATGGGTATTCCGACGCATTTAAGAACTATACCGAATATTTCGGTGCGGGGGAATGGGCTGTCGCCATTATATTCATTATCCTTATAGTCGCAGTTATAGTCGCTATTATCGTGCTTATAATTTTGGGAATCCGTAAGCTGGTGAGGCTCGGAAAAGCCAAGGTATTGCCGCAGGACCTCGTGGAGGAATGCGCCAATCTCAAAAAGCAGATTATCAAAATGAGCGCGGAAAAGGACCGTATACTCAGTATGCGCGTGAGCGACATAGGCAAATATACGGGTGAAGAGGGCGAAGAAGGCGAAGGCGGAGAAGAAAAAGAGGAAGAGAAGAGTCCCCAAGGCGAATCGCGTTTCTATAAGCTCACCGAAATCGACAAAATTTACGAAAATTACGTGCCGCCCGTCTACGACGACGAAATCACGTTGCCGCAGTTGGTGGATAAGTTCAGGAACTTCGCATGCTCGCGTATGAAGCTGTTCTATCAGCCGCGTATAATACGCCTATTTATCGCGGGTATGTCAACCTCACGTCTGATGATTTTGCAGGGTATTTCCGGTACAGGTAAAACCTCTTTGCCGCACGCGATGGGTATTTTCCTAAACAATCCCGCAACGATAGCTTCCGTTCAGCCGTCATGGCGCGACCGTACGGAGCTGTTCGGATACTTCAACGAATTTACTAAGCGTTTCAACGAGACCGAAGTCTTGAAAAAGATGTACGAGGCGACTTGGAATGACCAAATTTACCTCACCGTACTCGACGAAATGAACATCGCACGTGTCGAATACTATTTCGCGGAAATGCTGTCCATACTCGAAATGCCGTCCCGCGACGAGTGGATTGTAGACCTCGTTCCGTCGGGCTGGGCGAACGACCCCAAGCATATCGAAAGAGGCCGTTTCCGTCTGCCGCAGAATATGTGGTTTATTGGCACGGCGAACAACGACGACTCCACTTTTGCTATATCCGATAAGGTTTACGACCGTGCTATGCCTATAAACATAAACAGCAAGGGTATAGCCTTTGAAGCGCCGTGGGAGGATAACCTGTTTATAAGCTATAAGCACCTCGAAGCGGAATTCAAAAAATCGCAGGAACTATATAAGGTCTCGCAGGAAAATTTGGACAAAATCAATCAGCTGGACGACTACGTTATAGAGCATTTCAGACTGGCGTTCGGAAACCGTATCGTAAAGCAGCTCAAAGAGTTTGTTCCGTCTTACGTCGGTTGCGGCGGAACGGAACTGGACGGTTTGGATTACGTGCTCTGCAACAAGATATTCAGAAAGTTCGAGTCCCTCAACCTCTCCTATATCCGCGACGAAATCGACGGACTCGTGCTTTATCTGAGCGAGCTTTTCGGCGAAGAGAATATGCAGGAGAGTAAGGAGTATATCAACCGCTTGAAGAAACTATTCTAAAATGCGCTATTTGGCGAATATCCGCGTCAGATTGTGTTTTCTCGCCGTCACGTACGCTAAGTAGTTAGGCGGCTCGAAAACCTCAATCTTCCTTGTTCTTCATCCAAATATTCGCATTTTAATGCAACAAAACGTGGGATTGTGTTTGATGGGGTAAAACAGGGGGTCCCCGCAAAACGTCCCTGTTTTGTGGGGTGAAAGCTCGCGTACTCGGCTTCCTTGTCAGTACGTAAATAATCGCATTTCAGTTCAGACGAATTTTGATACGGAGTAATATGTCCGATAGCAGAATCACAAGAGAGACGTACAAGCAGTACGCACATAAGATTGTCTCCGTCCTCAAAAACGAGGAGTTTTACGAGCAATTCAAAAAGCGCGTCGATAAAGGCTCGTCCGTTTTCAAATTGGCGAAAAAACGTCTGATACAGGACATTTCCATCGACTGGATCGACACGATAGAAGAGGTGCTGCCAAACCTCGATACGATTGTCAGAAACCCTCGTAAGTTCATCGTGCAGGAAGAGGATATTGTCGACGTGTCGCTGGCGCGCAGTATTTCCACCGAATCCGTCAAATTTCTTGCACAGCATACGAATATGATTTCCAAGGTGGACGAGGACGGAAGCGTTACGCCGAGTAAAATCCTGAATATCACAAAGGAAGAATCCTTTGAAATTTACGAAAACCGTTTTATTTATACCTTGCTCTTGAAGCTGAAAGATTTTGTCACTATGCGTTACGACAAAATCAAAAAGGCTTCCGCCACGCAGGACGTGCTGGAACTTGATATAGAGTCGAGGTTTAATCTTCCGAGCAAAAAGGTCACTTTCAGAACGGAGTATTTCGCACAGCTGAGCTTTGACGAGGTTATGCGCCTAGACCCCGATACGCTTACCAAAATCGAGCGTATCGCAAAAATCGACAGGATTATCACCGACTTTTTGTCCTCCTCGTTTGCAAAATCCATGCGCAACTCCGCGCCCGTCCGTCCGCCGATAATGCGTACGAACGTTATTCTTAAAGAGCCCAACTTCAAAAAGGCGCTTACGCTGTGGCAGTTTATCGAGACCTACAATGTAACGGCGGGCTTCTCCACTTCCGATGAG
This sequence comes from uncultured Clostridia bacterium, assembly GCA_947382865.1. Lineage (GTDB taxonomy): Bacteria > Bacillota > Clostridia > Christensenellales > CAG-917 > CAG-475. The sequence goes on along the minus strand of CANDBF010000006.1, from coordinate 13,350 downwards.
GTGGAAAACTACGATATTGAAGACGAAAGCGAAGCCAACCTCAAAAATATGGTTACGCTCAATACGATGCTGTTTGAGAGTATCTACGACCAGTCCGAGACGGATATGGATATGGAGGATAAGGAATTCGCCGATTTCCTGCGCGTCGGAGATATGGATTTCCAAAAGGACGAGATAAGCCGCGACGAATACGCGCAGAAGCTCGACGAGGAAGAGCGCAACGACGAGGAAGAGGAAAACGTAGAGGAAGTCGCGCCCAAAGAGACCGAGGAAGCGGAACAGGAGACGGAAACGCCCAAGGAGCCGCAGGAGCAGGAAAAGACAGAAGAGCAGCCCGAGTCCGAAAAACAGGAAGAGAAACAGCCCGAGGTCGAGGAAGTCGAGAAAGAGGTCGAAAAAGAGATTGTCACCGAGATGGTGGAAGAGGTTCCCGTTGCGGTGGAAATTTACAAGGAGCTCGTACCCAAAGCCGATCAGGAGGAGGTCGACCTCGAGCCCGACGCGGAGAAATTCGACCAGCATCTTTACGAAGTGCGCAAACTTTACAAACGTCCCGACGACGATAAGCTCAAACAGGAGGATATCGCAAAGGTCAAGGACGCAATCGACCGTTGTCTTACGTCATATCGCAGAATTAAGCAGGAAGAAATCGACGACAGAGAGCGCAGAGAGCGTATACGCCGCCGCAAAGAGGATATGGAAAAGAGAGCGGAGGCGTTCAGAAAGCTCCGCGCCGGTCTCGAAGGCGAGATAGACAGTACGTTCAATACGTCCGTGCACTACGGCATCGACCCGTTCAGCTATCAGCGCGCCAAAATTGCCGCGCTTAAAAAGGAAGAGGAGCAAACTGCCGAGCGTCTTGCGAGAATTGCGCAAATCAAGCGTTTGTCAGAGGAGAAGCTGTTGCTCGAAGACAGGAACTCTTCCGAAGAGATAAGCAAATCCATAGAGGATATGGAAAGGGAGAAGGAAGAACGGCTTAAACGTGCAGAAAAGGTTGAAAAAGTCGTTTCGGAAATCGAAAATGTTTCCGAAAACGTCGACGACAGCGTGATGATGCTAAGACCCGTAATCGAAGACTCCCCGAACAAATCAACAGCGAAGAAGAGCGGCGGAACGGGCGCAAAGCAAGCTGCGACAGACGATAGCGCAAAAAAGAAAAATTCCCAGAGCAGTGCGGATAAACCTGCGACTAAGAAAAAACAAAGCGCAAGCAAACCCTCCGAAAATAAAACCGTAAAAGCAAACGAAGCAACACAGGCAGAAGTTGTAAAGCCTGCGCCTAATCCCAGAAAGCCCAAAAACATTCCTTTGACGGATGAAAACAAGGTTGCGGTAGGCGGACTGCGAATAGCCGATACCAACACCGTGGACGACCCGTACGGCACTAAAATCGTATTCGGCAAGCCCAATAAAGACGTTGAGACTGAGCCCAAAGAGACTAAGCCCCGTAAACCGAGAGCGAAAAAAGCCCCCGAGACTTCTTCCGTAGGCGAGACTTCGGTCAAAGACGAATCCGTCACCGTACAGGAAGCGCCCGCTGTAATAACGACCGAAGAAAAGGTTGACGATTAATCGCGCCGCATAGCGAATAGAGATGAGCAAAAGCGAGCCCAAAAACGTATCAAAAGTGAAGAAGATTTACAATATAGTTACCACTGTCATAACGGCGGTGGTCTTTGTATTTCTCGCCGTTGTGCTGGGACTTACGATTTCGCAACGCAGGAGCGGAGGAGACGCGAGTTTTTTCGGCTATCACGTGTACGAGGTTATGACTGGCAGTATGTCTGGAACTATCGAGGTCGGAGACGTCATAATCGCAAAAAAGGTCGAGAACGTAAACGAGCTTGCAGTCGGCGACATAATTACGTTCGTAGCGCCCTCGGGTCCGCTTAAAGGCAGAAACGAAACTCACCGCATAATCGAAGTCATAAGCAACGGTGACGGCACAGTTCAATACTTCCGTACGCAGGGAGACAATGAACAATATGCCGATAATTGGAGATTGAGCCCCTCGGCGGTCAAGGCAAAATTCCTGCGCAAATCGCCCTTTATCGCGGGTTTTCGGAGATTTTTGTCGCACTGGTACGGATACGTGCTTCTTATCGCGCTTCCGCTGTTGATTGTGGGCGTTCTGTTTATAGTAGGATACGTCAAGGATAAGATTGCGGCGGAGTCCGAAAAGGCTACGTCGCTTGATGATATATCCGCCGAGGAAAAGCAAAAACTTCTCGAAGCGTATCTGAACGAAACTGCAAAGCAGGAAGACGCCGAAGAGAAAGACGAAAAGTACGCAGACGATAACCGCGCGGACTGATAAAATTATACAAATATTACAGAAAAATAGTTTATATTATTTTGGGTTTGAAATTTCGATATTCTAATCGATTAAATTCATTTATTAACAACTGTTTAATAAAAGTTGCGACTTTAATTTCTATTGCGTTTTTCCGTCTTATATGGTAAAATTTACTAACTTTATACAGCGGTGGAGAAATATGCTCGCAAAGATAAAAAGTTATTCGCTCGACGGATTGAACGGTTATTCCGTCGACGTCGAAGTCGATATAAGCAGCGGTCTGCCCGGTTACGAGCTCGTCGGACTCGCCTCTACGGCGACTAAGGAGAGCAAGGAGCGCGTAAGGTCGGCAATAAGAAACAGCGGATTTCAATATCCCGCAAAGCGTATTACCGTCAATCTCGCGCCCGCAGATACCAAGAAGGAGGGTCCCGTTTTCGACCTTGCAATCGCGCTCGGGATTCTCGTCGCCTCGGGGCAGATCGAAAATAAGTATTATAAAGAATTCGTAGCGATAGGCGAGCTGTCTCTTGACGGCAAGCTCAGACAGGTGAACGGCATAATGCCTATACTTATCGCGGCTATGCAGGACGGATGCAGGAAGTTTATCGTTCCGTCAGAAAACGCGAGAGAGGCGAGCTATATCGACGGCATCGAGATTTATGCTCTTGAAAGTTTCCGCGACGCGGTGGAGTTTTTGAGCGGAGCGAAGCATACGCCTATCGAAACCTCCGATTATGAGGCGAGCTGTATGCAGCACGGCTATGGGGTGGATTTTGCGGACGTAAAGGGACAGACGGTCGCAAAGCGCGCGCTCGAAATAGCTGTGGCGGGAGGACATAATGCGATTATGATAGGACCTCCGGGCGCGGGTAAAACCATGCTCGCAAAATGCGTCCCAACCATAATGCCCGAGATGACCTTCGAGGAAGCGGTCGAAGTCACGAAGATACACAGCGTGGCGGGAATACTGGATTCGAGCGTGGGAATCGTGACCACGCGCCCGTTCAGGACTCCGCACCACACGACGACGGTGCCTGCGCTCATTGGCGGAGGCGCAAAAGCCAAGCCGGGAGAAGTGAGCCTCGCAAATCACGGCGTTTTGTTTCTCGACGAGATGCCGGAGTACTCAAGGCACGCGCTCGAAACTTTGCGTCAGCCCCTCGAAGACAGAAAGGCGTCGGTATCGAGGGTGAACAACACGGTGGAGTATCCTGCGAATTTTATGCTTCTTGCAAGTATGAACCCGTGCCCGTGCGGCAATTTCGGCTCCAAAACCCAGATTTGCCGTTGTACGCCCGCCCAGATACACAATTATCTTGCAAAGCTGTCGGGACCGCTTATGGACAGAATAGATTTGCAAATCGAGGTTGATAATATTTCATACGGCGAGCTTCGCGACAGACAGTCTGCCGAGAGCTCGGCGGTGATAAAAGAGAGAATAAATGCCGTGAGAGCTCTGCAACGCGAGCGTTTTAAGGACTTAGGCATTCTTACCAACGCGGAAATGGGCTCGCGAGAGATGGGCATATTCTGCAAGATTGACAGGGATTGCGAAAGATTGCTCGAAAAGGCGTTCGAGAGGCTCAATCTCAGCGCGAGAGGTACGACTAGAATTTTGAAGGTCGCAAGGACGATAGCCGACCTTGCGGGCAGCGAGAATATACTTGCTCCGCATATTGCGGAAGCCATACAGTATAGGGGAATAGACAGAAAGTATAAGTGATGGACAATAAGGAATTGACGGCAAAGGTCCTGCTTGCGCTTCAATGCGTGGAGGAGCTGGCATATAAGAAGAAAGCGGATTTGCTTGCGGCGGTCGGGGACCCGAGCGCGCTTCCCGCAAACCGCGATACCGTACGGCGAGTGTTGGGAGATAACGCAGCGTCGGAATTTTTCACGCGTTATAACGAAATAGACTCCATTATCGACAGACTTCAAAAAAGCGAAGTTCATTGGGTGACCTGCCTCGACGACGATTATCCCGACGGCTTGCTCGGGATTTACGATAAGCCGATAGTGCTTTTCGTAAGAGGCAACTATGCGGCTCTGAAAAACGACTGTATCGGCATAGTCGGCTCGCGCAGACCTACGCGTTACGGAATTAAGGTCGCGGAGGAGTTTGCGCGGGAGTTTTCAAGAGCGGGCGTTACCGTCGTATCGGGATTTGCAAGAGGTATAGACGGAACCGCGCATAAGGCGTGCGTTGCGGGAGGAAAGCCTACGGTCGCGGTGTTCGCGTGCGGACTTGACGTTTGCTATCCCGCGGAGCACAGAGGACTGCTCGACGGCATTCTTATGAACGGAGGCGCGATAGTGAGCGAGTATATGCTCGGCACAAAGCCGCTTCAATATCATTTTCCCGAGCGCAACCGCATTATAAGCGGACTCAGCCGCGGAGTGTTTCTTGCCGAAGCCGCGAAAAAGAGCGGTTCGCTTATTACGATGAGATGCGCGATAGAACAGGGCAAGGAGATTTTCGTCGTTCCAGGCAATATCTTCGCGGCAGAAAGCGAGGGCGCGAACGAGCTCTTGCGCGAGATGCCGCACGCGCTTGCAATTAAGCCCGAGGACGTACTCGACGCCCTGCATATAAAGCGCGAAAGTTTCGAGCAGAAGACTGTTGAGCTCAGCTTTGTGGAAAATCAGATTCTTGACGCATTGCATGACGAGGAACTGCATTTTGAAGAACTGCTTTCCCTCACGCAGCTTACGGTGAACGAACTTACGACCGCGCTTTTCAATCTGGAACTCAACGGAATGATACAGAATACCGGAGGAAACTATTACTCGCTTGCGGGCGTGTGACGCGCAGGGCGGGTATTTGTTATACAATCTATACCAAAAATAAATTACAGCTACTAGGAGATTGAATGAAACAGCTTATTATTGTCGAGTCGCCGCACAAGGCAAAGACTATCGAAAAATATCTGGGCGGCGAGGCTACGGTGCTCGCATCGAAAGGACATGTGTGCGACCTTCCGCAAAGGTCGTTGGGCATAGATATAGACAACGGCTATAAGCCGCAGTACGTTGTGTCGCAGGATAAGGAAGCCATAATAAAACAGCTTTCGCAGGCGGTCAAAAAATACGACGTAGTTTATCTCGCGACCGACCCCGACCGCGAGGGCGAGGCTATCAGCTGGCATCTTAAAAACGTGCTCGGAGTAGAGGGCGACAAGGTGCGTATCGAGTTTAACGAGATATCTCCCAAAGCCGTCCGCGCCGCAATGCAGCAGCCGAGGGAAATAAATATGGACCTTGTGGACAGCCAGCAGGCGCGCAGGGTTCTAGACAGACTCGTCGGCTATAAAATATCGCCGATACTTTCTAGAAAGCTCAAACCGGGTCTGTCGGCGGGACGCGTACAGTCCGCGGCGCTCAAAATGATTGTGGACAGGGAAAAGGAAATCCGCGCCTTCAAGCCCGAGGAGTATTGGAATATCAGCGCGCTTCTTCTCAAAATAGGCGCGAAAAAGACAAAGGCGAATATATTCAACGCCGCCTTGCAGGAGAGCAACGGCAAAAAGATAAAGGTCACCAACGCGGACGAAGCGGCGATCATCACCAACTTTATGCGCGAATGCGACTATGTTGTGGACGAAGTGAAAAAGAGCGTGTCCACTTCAAAGCCCGCGCCTCCGTTTACAACCTCCACGATGCAGCAGGAGGCGAGTCATAAGCTGAATATGACCGCCGACCGCACGAGCCGCGTGGCGCAGTCGCTGTACGAGGGCGTAAACATCGAGGGTGAGGGACAGCACGCGCTTATCACCTACATAAGGACGGACAGCGTAAGGATTTCGCCGGACTTTGCAAAGGCTACGCTGGGATATATCGCCGAGAACTACGGCAGCGAATACGCGCCCAAGTCGCCCAACGTGTATAAGACGAGCGAGAACGCACAGGACGCGCACGAAGCTATAAGACCTATCGATCTCAACAGAACTCCCAAATCCCTCGAAGGCAAGCTGGACAGGGACGCGTTCCGTCTCTACAAGCTGATTTATGAGAGATATATGGCTTCACAGATGGCAAACGCTCTGTACAACACTATGCGCGTGCATATTCTGGGGACGAGCGGCTCTGAAAGCCTCGGCTTTGTCGTAAAGGGCAAGAGCGTGAAATTCAAGGGCTATACCGCCGTATATTCCGCAACCGTCGAGGAGGACGATGACAACAAGGAAGTGGATACTATGCCCGACCTCAACGAGGGTGACAAACTGAACCTCGAGGACGTGCTATCCGAGCAGAAATTCACAAAGCCGCCTGCGAGATATAATGACGCTACGCTTGTCAAGGCTCTGGAAGAGAACGGCATCGGAAGACCGTCAACGTATGCTTCGATTATTTCCGTGCTCTCCAAGCGCGAGTACACGGAAAAACAGCAGAAGGCCATTGCGCCCACTCAGCTCGGCGAGGCGGTAAGCGAGTATATGGAGAACAATTTTCCCGATATTATGAGCTTGGATTTCACCGCGAGGCTGGAAGGCGCGCTGGATAAAATCGCGGACGGAAACCAGCAATGGGACGAGCTTATAGGAGCGTTTTATCCAAGACTCAAAAAGTTTTTGGACAGAGCGGCGAAATCGAGCGGAGGAACGCACCTCCCCGATGAGGAGAGCGACGTCGTTTGCGATAAGTGCGGCGCGAAGATGGTCGTACGCCACGGCAAATACGGTCCCTTCCTCGCGTGCCCGAACTATCCTAAATGCAAAAATATAAAGAAGATAGTCGAGGTCGTAGGAAAGTGTCCCAAATGCGGCGGCGACGTGAGCAAGCGTATATCCAAGTCGGGCAAGACCTTTTACGGGTGTACGAATTATCCTAACTGCGATTTTATAAGCTGGGATATTCCCGCGCCTTATTTCTGTCCCGAGTGCGGAAAGACTATGAAGGTTGTAAAGCGCGACGGAAAGACCTATTATTCCTGTACGGACAAGCAGTGCAAGCACAGGGAGCTTGTAGCCGTCGAAGAAAGCGAGAACGGCGAAAGCAATGAGTAATACCGTCAAGGTGATAGGCGGCGGACTTGCGGGGTGCGAATGCGCTTTGCAGCTGCTCGATAACGGCTTTTTTGTGAAAATGTACGAGATGCGTCCCAAACGAAGCACGGGCGCGCACAAGACGGACAGACTGGCGGAGCTCGTATGCTCCAATTCTCTCAAATCCGAGGAGCCGACAACCGCGTCGGGGCTTCTGAAAGAGGAACTCAAATATCTTGGGTGCAGGCTGCTTCCGCTTGCGCGGGAGGCGCGAGTGCCCTCGGGAAGCGCGCTTGCGGTGGACAGAGAAAAGTTTTCCGAGCTCGTTGAAAGAGAGCTTAACTCATATCAGGGCTTCGAGCTGATAAGAGAAGAGGTCTGTGAGCTCGACGGCTCGCCTACGGTGGTCGCTACGGGCCCGCTTACGTCGGACGCTATGGCAGGACTGATCGGCGGAATAAGCGGGAAACGGAGGCTGTATTTTTACGACGCCATAGCTCCTATCGTGTCCGCCGACAGCATAGATTACGACAACGCATATTTCGGCGGCAGATACGGCAAGGGCGGAGACGACTATCTTAATCTGCCTATGCAGAAAGAGGAGTACGAGGCTTTTTACAACGAGCTGGTCAACGCGCAGACGGTCGTGCTTCACGACTTCGAGAAGAAGGAGTTTTTCGACGGCTGTATGCCGATTGAGGAGATGGCAAAGCGCGGCAGCGATACGATAAGGTTCGGTCCATTGAAGCCCGTAGGTCTCAGAAATCCGAAGACGGGAGAAAAGGCGTATGCGGTGGTTCAGCTGCGCCGCGAGAACGTCGCGGGGGATTGCTTCAACCTCGTCGGGTTTCAGACAAATCTGACGTACGGGGAGCAGAAGAGAGTGTTTTCGATGATACCGGCACTCAAAAACGCGGAGTTTTTGCGATACGGCGTTATGCACCGCAATACCTATATCGACGCGCCGAACGTGCTGACGGATACGTTCAGGGTCAAAGCGAGCGAATCACCGCTGTATATTGCGGGTCAGCTTTCGGGAGTAGAGGGCTACGTTGAAAGCATAATGAGCGGAATGATAGCGGGTCAGGCAATAGCGTCGGAGCTTAAAGAACTGGATTACGAGGTGCCGAGCGAATTTACTCTTACGGGGTCGCTGTGCAGATACATATCGACCTGTCCTACGGAGTTTAAGCCTATGAACGCAAATCTGGGCATACTGCCGCCGATAACGGACGTAAGGGACAAGAAAAAGAGGAAACAGGCATACCACGATAGGTCGATATCGAATATTCCTATGCCGCTAGATTAATTGCGCCGAGTGTCACACGCTCTATACGCAAGATTGATAAGGTGGAAAACAACGAGCGCTTTTCAAGAGACTGCACTGCGACGCGCAAGGCGCGGAGAGAGGCGATTCGAGGGTCGTTCTTTGTACAAGCGAGGGAGCAGTGTTGTTCTCGGGGTTCTCGCAAAACGTCCCTGTTTTGTAGGGTGAGCTCCCGAGCGAGTGGAATAATAAGAGCTCTACGGCTGTTGCCCGGGAGCGCAGGCGTCCCCCGCAAAACGTGGGTTCCGCCCGTATGAGTAGGGGAACGCGATCGGGGGAAACTTACGGAAGGGGGGAATGATTTAATTCCAAGTATATGCCGTACACCCTTTGCAAAGAAAACTTAGCTCGCTATGCGAGCGAATGAATAATAACACAATAAGACATTTATCACGACAATTCGGAGGAATAAACTATGGAATTTCGCGGAACTACAATTTGCGCCGTCAAGCGCGGCGGAATGACCGCTATCGCGGGAGACGGACAGGTCACTATGGGCGACAGCGTCATTATGAAGGGCAATGCGGTCAAGGTGAAACGCATTTACGGGGATAAGGTCGTCGTAGGCTTTGCGGGCTCTGTGTCCGACGCGTTCGCGCTTTCGGAAAAATTCGAGGCTATGCTGCAAAAGTACAGCGGAAACCTTATGCGCGCCGCCGTCGAGCTTGCCGAGCTTTGGCGCTCGGATAAGGGCGGCAGAAGGCTGGAAGCTCTGCTGATTGCCGCGGACGCGAACGCGCTGTTCGTGATATCGGGCACGGGCGAGGTTATAGAGCCGGAGAACGGAATCTGCGCGATAGGCAGCGGCGGAAACTACGCGCTAGCAGCCGCACGCGCGCTCGCCGCAAATACGGATATGGACGCGAGGAGCATAGCAAGCTCCGCGCTTAAAATCGCAAGCGAAATATGCGTATTTACAAACGACCATATCACGGTCGAAACCGTCTGAGAGGTGAAAAATGGACAATAACGTAATGACCCCCAAGCAAATTGTAGCCGAGCTGGACAGATATATCATAGGTCAGCACGACGCAAAGGTCGCCGTCGCAATCGCGCTTCGCAACCGCTATCGCAGGAGCAAGCTCTCCGACGAGATGCGCGAGGAGATAACTCCAAAGAACATTATTATGAAAGGTCCTACGGGCGTCGGTAAAACCGAAATCGCCCGCCGCCTTGCAAAGGTCGTAAAGGCTCCTTTCGTCAAGGTAGAGGCAACTAAGTTCACCGAAGTGGGTTACGTAGGGCGCGACGTGGAGAGCATAATCCGCGACCTCGTGGAAGCGTCTATACGAATGGTGCGCGACGAAAAGTACAAAGAGGTTCTTCCAAGAGCCACCGAGATAGCAGAGGACCAGATTGCAAACCTGCTTCTGCCCGAGCGTAAAAAGGCTTCCGACGCTACCGAGAAGAGCGACGCGGAGCTTAAAGAGGAGCTTTTGAGAGAGCTGCGCGCGGGACACCTCGAAACGGTCAACGTAAAGGTGCAGATGCATTCTCAGCCCAAGCCCATACAGATACCGTTGGGCGGATCGGATAATTCCATAAATCTGGGGAATATATTCGCCGATATGCGAAAGAGCATGTCGGGCGGCGCGGTCAAGCTGCGTACGATGACGGTCAAGCAGGCGAGGGATATGATGGTCGCCTCCGAGTCCGAGAAGATGGTGGACGATGACGCGATTACTCAGGAGGCGTTGCAGCGCGCGGAGCAGGACGGCGTGGTTTTCCTCGATGAAATAGACAAAATCGCAAACGACAGCGCGAATGCGCATCACGGTCAGGACGTGTCGCGCGAGGGCGTGCAGAGGGATATTCTTCCTATCGTAGAGGGCAGCACGGTGCAGACGAAGCACGGCGCTATCCGCACGGATTTCATCCTGTTCGTTGCGGCGGGAGCGTTCCACATCTCGCGTATGGAGGACCTAATCCCCGAGTTGCAGGGCAGATTCCCTATCAGGGTCGAGCTTGACAATCTTACAAAGGACGACTTTGTCAAAATCCTTACGGAGCCCGACAACGCGGTGCTCAAACAGTACAAAGAATTGCTCGCAGTTGACGGCGTGAAGCTCAATTTTACGGACGACGCGATAGACGAAATCGCAAGAGTGGCTTTCGAGGAGAACGAGAATAGCGAAAACCTCGGCGCGCGCCGCTTGCATGCGGTCCTCGAAGCGTTGCTTAAAGACGTGCTGTACGAGGCGGACGACAACGTGACGAAGGAAATCGACGTGGACAAAGCGTACGTCGAAAAGCATCTGGCTTCTACGCTTAAAGAGCGCAATCTGCGAAAGTATATAATTTAATCTAAAAATCGGGAGGGCTTTATGATAAGCATTCCAAAGGGCACGAAGGACATGCTTCCGTCGGACGCATACAAGTGGCACTGCGTGGAGAGCATAGCCCGCAGCACGGCGGCAAAATTCGGATTTAAGGAAATCCGTACTCCTATGTTCGAGCATACGGAGCTGTTTTTGCGCGGCGTGGGCGAGACGACGGATATCGTCACAAAGGAAATGTATACATTTGAGGACAAGGGCGGCAGAAGTCTGACCCTGCGCCCCGAGGGTACGGCGGGAGTGGCGCGCTGCTTTGTGGAGAACGCTCTGTCGCAGGGCGTAATGCCCATGAAAGCGTATTATCTCGCTTCCGTTTTCAGATATGAAAAGCCGCAGAACGGCAGACTGCGCGAGCATCATCAGTTCGGAGCGGAGTGCTACGGGAGCGACAGCCCGAGCGCGGACGCGGAGGTCATCGCGCTTGCCTCGACCTTTCTTTCGGCGGCGGGGCTTGACTCGCTGGAACTGAATATAAACAGCATAGGCTGCCCCAAATGCCGCGCGGAGTATAACGCCGCGCTTAGACGCTACATAGGCGAAAATCTGGAAAATATGTGCGGACAGTGCAAGGCGCGTTTTGAAAAAAATCCTCTCAGAATCCTCGATTGCAAGGAAGAAAAGTGCAAAAGGATAACCGCAGAGGCGCCTAAGATACTCGATTTTCTCTGCGACGACTGCAAAGCGCACTTCGATAGCGTACAGGATTTGCTTGCGCAATACGGAATTCCGTTTAAGGTCAATACGGGCATTGTGAGAGGACTGGATTACTATACGCGCACCGTGTTTGAATTCGTCTCCACCGATATAGGCGCGCAGGGCACAGTGTGCGGCGGCGGAAGATACAACAATCTCGTCGAAGAGGTTGGCGGTAAGCCTACGCCCGCGGTCGGCTTCGGACTGGGACTTGAAAGACTTCTGCTCGTGCTGGAAAACACGGGAAAACTGTCCGCGCCTAAGGAAAGCACGGATTTGTATATCGCGCCTATCGGCGAAAACGCCGCGGCATATGCGAGAAGCCTCGCTATGAAGCTCAGAGCGCAGGGACTTTGCGTGGAAACGGATATTATGGAGCGCGGCGTAAAGGCGCAGATGAAGTATGCCGACAGGTCGGGAGCAAGATTCGTCCTTGTGCTTGGCGACGATGAGATAAACGGCGGAAATGCGCGTATAAAGAATATGAGCGACGGAAGCGAGAGCGAATGCGCTCTTGACGCTATCGCGGGTTTTATTAAAAATGCTTGAATGCGGCAGAGTAAAAACAGTTGACGGCGATATCGCGACGGTTATCTTCTCGAGGCACGGAGAGTGCGACAGATGTCATATATGCCGAGCCTCGAACGACGGGACGAATTGCGAGCTGAAAGTCGTCAATACTCTTAACGCTTGCGCGGGCGATTGCGTGAAAGTCGAGGTGTACAGGCGCTCAACGAGAGTTTTGTCTGCGGCTCTTTATCTTTTGCCGCTTGCATTGACCGCAATAGGAGTCGCAATCGGGTGCTTTCTGAGCGCGGCGGCTACTGCGATTATAGGAGCAGCCTGCTTTGCGGCGGGACTTGCAATCGCAATACCTATCGACGTTTGCGTTATAAGAAAAAAGAAAGGCTTTGCGCCCGAAATGACGGAGATCGGCTCGGAGGCTGAATTTGAAGCGAACAAACGTTTTGCGCATGCGTGCGACTCGTCCGCTATAAAATTAAAATAAAGAAATTTATTTATAGGAGAATAATATGGAACTGATTTTGAACAAGCAGAACTTTGACGATACGGTGGCAAACGGCGTTACGCTCGTGGACTTCTGGGCAACATGGTGCGGACCCTGCAAAATGCTTGCGCCCACTATAAAGGAGCTCGCAGACGATTATGCCGATAAAGCGCAGGTCGCAAAGGTGGACGTGGACGAAAATCCCGAGCTGGCGGAGAAGTTCGGTATTTATTCTATCCCGACGCTTCTTATTTTCAAGGACGGCGAGCTGAAAGAAAGGCTTACAGGTTTCAGGGCGAAGAGCCAGATATCCGAATACCTCGATAAGTACGCAGGATAAGCCGCGAAAGCAATTACGGAAAAATAATTTTAATACGGAGTTTTGATTATGGTGGATTTGAAACTTATTAAAGCGGCTGACGAGGAGCTGTATACCTCGATGGTTCAGGAGCTCGAACGTCAGCGGTACAATCTTGAACTCATCGCGAGCGAGAATATCGTTTCTCCCGCGGTTATGGCGGCGGCAGGTAGCTATTATACCAACAAGTATGCCGAGGGCTATCCCGCAAGGCGCTATTACGGCGGCTGTCAGTTTGTGGATAAGGCGGAGCTGCTCGCAATAGAAAGGGCGAAAAAGCTGTTCGGAGCTAAATAGATCGGAAGAGCGTCGTGTAGGGAAAGAGTGTCTACGACAGTGTAGA
>CANDBF010000005.1 GCA_947382865.1 uncultured Clostridia bacterium | reverse complement strand
TCTTTCTCTTTGCCCATTGCTTTCTTACTCCTTTTTTAGATTTGCAGGCGGCTGATTTTCAACCCCTACACTTATAAGCCACGGGAAAGGGCAAAAATCCACGTTTTCGGAAAAATAATTCTGAAATTTTTTTATAATGCGTATATACCGGTTGTTTATAGCGGTAACGGACATACCGTCTCGCTCGGCAATTTCTTTTTGCGGAATGTGCAAAACCGCAACGTCATACAGTAATTCCTTTTGCTTTTCGGTAAGTTTAGATAATACCGCTTTCAATCCCACGTCTTTTATATCTCCGAACAATTCTTCATCGGGGTAGTCGTCCGTAACGCTCGGTTCGCTGTTATCATCAATCAGACTTTCAATAGAGACGTGCCGGCGGGTTTCTGTCCGATTTCGATTAAATTCGTCTTTGTGCATATCCCAGAGAGTGTTTATCCATTCTTGACCGACTTCTTCGGCAGTGACGGTATATTTCGTGCCGTCCGCAAAATAATAGGTATAGTAGTTTTTTTGTTTCTTTTTCATATTTTTGCTCCTTGAATTTTTTTGGAATCCGCAGAGCCGTGCTTCCGCAAACAAAAAGACGGCAAGAAAACGATTGGGATTTGTTTCCATGCCATCTAGCGGTCTGCGGATATTTTAGATTGTTTTTTACGCTTTTCTTTCCGTATGTTTTACGGTTATTTTTCCGTCGTCCGTGAAGCGTATCACGGTTAAACAGCCTCTTTCGACTATCTCGACGGTCTTGCTCGTTTTATCTACACGACACACGAGCCTTCCTTGACTGTTGCGAATTTCCTGCATACTATGCCGACTCCTTTGTAAGATTGGCTTGCAAGAATTTCAGCAACTGTTTGTTCAGCATTTGTATATATTCGGGCGTATAGCCGAGTTCGTCGGACAGCGATTCCTGCGTATGATTTTTTACATACAAAGAATAGTAGAGGTCGAATAGCTTGGGCGAAGCCTTGCTCATTGCGTCGTTGTACATATCGACTTTCGCTATAATGGCGTTCTTTTTGCCCGTGCATCTATACGCTTCGTCGAACATCTCTTTGCGAACATAGTAGTAACGTATATCTTTCAAATCTTCTCTAATAACGGTAAGCGTTATCATAAAATCCTCCAAAACGATTATTTTTTGCGGATTCCGTTGCATAGAAAAACCCCTATGTACAGGAACCCAATAAATGAGTTTCCGTTCATAGGGGCCTTTCTTTACGATTGCCGTGGCATGAACCTTACCTATGCCGTAGAGAGTAGGGATTACGGGATCTCGTCCAACCTAACCGTGCCGCATAGACGTAAAAATATTAACTTGTTTTTCTCTTACTGTGCTTTGACTATTTTGATTAGTCGTTCGTTCTCCGACGGTTGTCTTGCTATTATGATCGAATTACATTTCTTGCAACAGCCTTTTGCGTCGCCGTTGGCGTGAACTGTAACCGTCATATAGTTTTGACAGTCGGGGCATTTGATCCGTTTGACCTTACTCATATATGCCTCCTTTCCCCGTAAACACGCAGAGTGGGTATTTAACTTACTGTCAAAGCAGGGTTGGGGATTCCCGTGCGAAAGTAAATTACTCGCGTATTCTCAATATTAAAAACTTCGGGGCTATGAAGTTTGTTAAAATTGCGACTTTAATATATGTCCTTGATTACCTTTACCGCAACGCCTTGAATGTCTATGCTTTTGAAATACATATCGTCCAATTCGTCGTTTTCGGGATGTAAACGTATGCGCTTGCGCTTTTCGTCAAGATAGTAACGCTTCAACGTTGTTTCACTGTCTATTAGCGCGACTATTATCTGACCTTCTTCGGCGGTTTCCTGCCGGCGGACTATTACCATATCGCCGTCGTCTATACCGGCGTTTACCATACTGTCGCCGTAGGCTTTCAGTATGAAGTAACTGCCTGCTCCCAAAAAATCTTTTGGAATGGGTAAATATGTTTCAATGTTCTGTTCCGCAAGCATAGGCGTTCCGCAAGCGATAGAGCCGACAACGGGAAGATACTCGACGGCTTGCTGTAACTTGTTCATCATCTTGGTACGAATACCTCGGCAACTACCGTCGTTTTCCAACATACCGCGATTTTCCATTTCCGCTATATAGTTACTGACGCAGGCTTTGGAAATCTCAAAAGCGTTCGCTATCTCCTGCAAAGTAGGCGTTCTTCCGTTATCCGAATACTCGCTGTTTATATACTCGATTATCTTTTGCATAAGTTCGGGGTTTTTACTTCTCATAAATGCACCTCGCTTTCTATCGTGTCCGTATGTTCACGATAGAATAGATTATAGAACATACGTTTGCAAAAGTCAACCGTTTGAAGCCCCTGTTTCAAAAAAACAATACGGCTTTTTAAGGAGGGCGCTCGCAGTCGGAGAAAAACTCCGGATGCGCGTTGTAGTAATCTTTTGCCGCAAGTTCGATGACTGCAATAAAAAGATTGAGTTCTTTTTTCGGAACGGCTTTGAAAGACGGCGTGTTCAGCGCATATCCTTTATGCCGATATTTTGGATTGTTCAGTTTTATTTCTCGCATTGACTGCTCCTTGCGGTGTTTGTGAGAAGAATATACCACGGGTAAAGAAAAAATGTTAGAAACTCAATCCCAACAATACCCCAACAGTTTCCAAACGAAACCCAAACTAACCCAAAATTTACCCCAACAAAACCCAAACTAATCATTATGCGCATATTCTTTTTTTCGGTGGTTTTTGTGGCAGAAAAAGTCGTTGCCGTAAAGCCCGACAAAAATATCGCTTAAAATACGGAACGAAAAAACACCGACGCAATATTTTTGCGGTAGGCGTACTGTAAACGGTTTTATGGCTTGACGGCGTAGCCTTTTCCTGCCTTTTCGGTTGCGCCGAAAAAAAGAAAAAAGGCAAAGGAGGCAATAAAATGACTTTGGGTAAAGTTGGGATTGATTTGGGGTTTACTTTTACTTATTTGGCATTTCTTTGGGGAAAAGTTTGGACGGACTTTCTAACATTCCTTAAAAGAATACGCTATACTCGACACGAAATTTATTTTGGAGGCAATTTATGAAGACAGCGGTTATATACGCGAGATATTCGTCAGACTCACAGACGGAACAATCAATCGAAGGACAGTTAAGGGTTTGTCAGCAGTTTGCGAAGAACAATGACTTGCTTATAGTGGATACATACGTCGATCGCGCTATGACGGGGACGAACGACTTGCGTCCGGACTTCCAGAGAATGATAAAAGATAGCTCGAAGCGTCAGTGGGAGTTCGTTATCGTTTACAAATTGGATAGGTTCAGTCGAAACAAGTACGAAACAACCATTCATAAGCATACTTTGAAAGAAAACGGCGTAAAAGTTCTGTCGGCTATGGAAAACATACCCGATACGCCCGAAGGCATCATACTTGAATCGCTCTTGGAAGGTATGAACCAATATTACAGCGCAGAGTTAAGTCAGAAGGTGCATCGTGGTTTGAACGAGAGTTATCTTAAAGGAAATTATACGGGCGGCGCGCAAATTTACGGTTACGACGTTGTAAATAAGAAAAACGTCATCAATCCCGTTGAAGCCGAGATAGTAAAAGAGATTTTTACGAAGTTTGCGCAGGGTTTTACGGGTGTTGCAATAGCAGCAGACTTGAAGAACCGCGGCATACGCACAAAGAAAGGAAAGTATTTCGATAAAGCGTATATTTACAAAATGTTGTGCAATACGAAGTACAACGGCAAGATAAAGCACGGCGATACGGTTTATACGAACATTTATCCCCCGATAGTTGACGATATTACTTGGCAGCGTGTTCAGGAAATACGAAATGCGAATAAGCACGCGCCCGGTCGTAAAAAAGATATACTCGAATTTATTTTGTCGGGAAAATTGGTATGCGGCGAATGTAAGTCCGTTATGGTCGGCGAAAGCGGCACAAGTCATACGGGCGACAAGCATTACTACTACAACTGTTTGAGCCGAAGACGGAAGAAACACCCCTGCGCTTTCAAGGCGGTTAATAAGAAATATCTCGAAGACTTGGTTATGGAATTGGCGTGGTCGGTGCTTTGCGAAAATACGACGGTTGCCGAAATAGCGAAGTGGACTGTCAGATACCACGAGCAAATAAGCAAGCAAAACGACTTACTGAAATCTCTCGAAAGCAAACGTGCGTCGGCATTGAAAGCGTCGGATAATCTGATCGCCGCAATAGAGCAAGGCATTATAACCGAGCAAACGAAGATACGACTTAAAGAACTCGAAGCGCAAATCTCTCAATACGACTTCGATATAGAGCAAGAGAAACAGCGGTCTTACACTTACTTGTCGCAGGCGCATATAGAGAAATTCTTACGGGCGGTCATCTGCGGCGACATAGACGACATCTCCGTTCGCAAAAGCATCATTAAAACTTTTATCCGAGAAATAGTCGTTTACGAAGATAAAGTGATACTCGCTTTTAACTTCACCGAAAGCCCGCCGATAAAGGGAAAAGACCTCGATAATATAGAAGATTTGGAAAAGCAGGCGCAAAACCCTGCTTTTTCTCTTATTTTAGGTTCGTATAAAGAGGAAAACATTCCGCCAAAGGCACCCAATTTGAACACAAAAGGTTCAAGGGTGCTTTTTCTATGCGAGTGGAATTTTTTCAAATCAGTGAGTTCGTTTTTCTCCAATCTCAACTTATTCGGCATATCGTGCGATGTGTTGTAAAAGATATAAACGCAATCCTCAAACAGCACAACTCGATAAATGAACGAATTGAAAAACTCGCTCATCGCTTCTTCACAGTCATATTTGTTTTTCGCAAAATGAGTCAGAAACGCCTTTATCTTTTCTTCGCTCAGCGGTGTCGTATCCTTTTGCATTTGCGCGTTAATCTTCTTTTGCAGTTTCGCACTCTTTTCTTCAAGTTCAACCAACTTGTCTTTCGTGGACGAAGTTACAACGCCCTCCGCTATTGCCGACAAAAATCCGTTTATCGCCCTCTGCACGTCCTTCTGCTGTTTTTCAAGCAACATAAGTTCGGTAGGCTTCTGTAAGCCTGCGTTAAATCTCATCGTTACCTCTTTTGCAAGACTGTCTATGACTTCGGGTTTAATAACGCACTTCGCCGTAGCGTTAAACACGAGGTCTTCCAAATCAGCCTTTCGCATATTTCTCTGGTCGCACACCTTCTTTCTTCTACCCGTGCATTTGTAATAATAATGCACTCTGCCCTCCTTGTTCGTTCCGCTGTCCGCCGTAATATTCGCTCCGCATTTTCCGCAAAACAGCCTTCCGCTCAGATAATACGGACTGTGCGAGTGCATCGTATGCTGTCTGTGCTGATGCGTCGCCAAAACTTTCTTGCAAGTATTAAATGTTTCTTCGTCTATAATCGCAGGGATAACGTTTTTGTAAACTTCTCCGCCGAATTCTAAAATGCCCGTGTATCTTTTATTATTCAAAATCCTCGAAATCGATGCGCCTTTGGATTGCTTCCCAAACTTATTGCTTATCCCCCTTTCGTTCAGGCGTTCGGCTATGCCGTTCGTCTTCTCGCCGTGTATGTATCTGTCAAAAATCTCTTTGACTATCTCCGACTCTTCGGAATTTACCATCCAACGCTTGTCAACAATGTCATATCCAAGCATCGGTTGCCCGCCTGCATAATATCCCTTTGAATAACTCTCCCTCAATCCGCGCTTGACCTTTTGCGAAAGCTCGGCGGAATAATATTCCGCCATACTTTCAAGTACGCCTTCAATGAGTATTCCGCTCGCGTCTTCGCTTATGTTCTCCCTTGCGGAGAGCACTCGCACTCCGTTCTTTTTCAACTTAGCCTTATAATTTGCGCTATCGTAACGGTTACGTGCGAAACGGTCTAATTGATAAACGAGAACGTAATCGAACGTCTTTTTCTTGCTGTCTTCAATCATTTTCAAAAATCCGGGACGCTTGTCCGTCGTTCCCGTCAACGCGCGGTCTATATACTCGTCCTCAACGATGAGGTCGTGTCTCCTTGCATAATCATAACATTCCCTCAACTGTCCCTCTATCGATTGCTCCGTCTGATTGTGCGAGCTGAATCTCGCATATATAACCGCTCTTTTACTCATTCTTTCCTCCTCTCTTGCCTAATACCTTGTCAGGTGTCAGCTCGGCAACGCTTCCACCGTTGTTTACGTAATCTAACAGTATGTTTCCAAGTATTTTTGCACTTACTTCAATTTGCTCTTGTGATAATTCACACTCTGTTTGCGCCATAGTACCCGTGACCAAATCCACGCATACGAAATTCTTATTTGTTATAATCTGTTCCTTCTTGGACTACGAGACATCCATTTATTTTTTCCTCGCTACCACCAAAAGCACATTTCATTCTAATTAGGCTTTTCAAAAAATACAGAAATAATATCCTACTCGTCTTCGATACGGCACACTTATTTACACGCCTCCGTATGAGCGTGGTGGTTAATTGTTTGATGACCACTCATCATTTATTTTGATTATTTATCAGTTTGATACTGTTCTTTTAACGCTTGCCAGCCAACGTAAATTAGTTCAACTTTGGAAATATGATGCGCTTTAAGAAATTCGTTCAGCCCATCAAAGTCCTCACGCTTCATTGAAGTACCCCAAACCGCATGCGCGGCTTTACGCTCTTCCTTATGCTTCTCCTCGTATCTTTTATTGATTTCAGTTCTCGGCGTTTTCATAATACTTCCTCCGTATAAATTAGCTCGTGCAATATTTCTTCATCAATCATTTGTTGCATAGCCGTAAGTCTACGATAATCTTCCATAAATTCGCCCGTTCGCTTATACAACGGATTCTTCGACAGCTTCTCGTATAACACGTCATACATTCTTTCCGCTTGCTCATCTATTCCGTGCAGATACTCGGGAAGATTCGCTATCACCCAATCAACTCCCTTGTCTTCAAGATATTTGCGTTTGAGCGTTCCGTATTTCCCGTAGACATGTTTCTGCGGTTTTACAAGCTGTTGATACCTCTTGATTTCGTCCACAGTCAAACCCTCATTACTCTCTGCTTTTCTTAAAATTTCTGCGTCAGTCACAACTACCTCCTACGGTTTATATCAAATCGTATTGATACGATAGTGCATAAACTTGAATTTGTCAAGAGTTTATATCCAAATTTCTTTGATCGGCGGAAGAATATTATTATCATCGCTTTTACCTCTACAAAACCTTTCCGCTTGCGCTTGTGCCGTATATTTAAGACGTGAGGTACTCTCCCCGCGCTCCGCTCCATATCGTTTGGATATTTCTTGATAGAAATTTTCTTGCAAGGTTGAAAAAGACCTTTTGTTATTTTTTCTAAGGTGTCAAATATGTTTTCGTAAAACTTATACGAATCGTGAAATCCAAATTTTTGTCTACGACTCATTTCTCCGCAAAGACGGATATAGACTGCCCCTATAATCACTGGTATATCGCCGTAATGATCTTCATAATGTTTTCGTTCTTCTTCGCTAGCGAATTGTAAATAATCTTCGACCTCATCATCCATTGTATCATTATCAAAATAGTAATAAGTTAAGATGTGACGACCTAAATCCCCTACACTGTAAAACCAATGCGTAAACGGCAACATATCGCCTAACAAATAGCGCATAACAAATTCCAGCTGCACATCTAAAAAATACGGCATTTCTCCCATGCTGATAAATCTGTTCCAGCAATACCAAACAATCTCCGTTCGCGTCCTAGTTTTAAAGATGTAATCGTCCACAGAGCGGTAAGCCCTTTTGAGTGCAGTAGAGATATATCCCTGCGTAACCCCAAGCTCCTTCGCCGCTTCTCTTTGCTTGCCACCATCAGCCATAGCTTCTAAAACCTTTCTATCACGACGAGACAAATGGCTTAAAAGAATCTTCCTATCATATTCATCATTGATGATTTCATCGAACGGAATGTCTCTATCAATTCTGCGTTCCTGTTGATTTGGCGTAAGCTCATCCTCGTTTACATTAGCAATCCTTTCTGTTTTACGTTGGTAGCTATGTATGCTGTTATACTCCAGTCTGTCCAACTCACACAACGCTTTCCATTCCGTCTCACTTACCTCAATTACAATATACGCTTTCTGTCCAAACCAAATATCGGGATTATCTTCTTTATCGCAAGGATAATAATAAAGGAATTTCCCTTCCGTTTTCGCCGTTTCCTTTTTCTTATTCAAATGATATGCTAACTTATCCATGCCATAATTGTATAAATCACAATGCGACAATTATGGTACATTGGCATAATTTCATTTCAAGTCTATTTTACAAAAAAACGCTCTTTGAATATTGGGAAAATAGTGTGTCCCCATCAATGCCTAAGCAGGTTAAGACTTTTGCCAAAATCCGTAGATTTTGCCAAAGCTGATGCTCACCGTGTGGTTCGCTGAACAAGCGGGAAACCCGCTTTTCAAAACAATTTTGTTATAAAAACTCATGTCGAAACACTATGAATTTTAGCGAATATATGTTATAATAATTATGTATATATAAATTTATTTATGGTTAAGGAAATCTCTATGGCAAAAAACAAAGAAAAAGAAGTATCTCTTGAAAGCGTACTTTGGGAATGCAGAGTAGCATTACGTGGTGTAGGCAGCTTGGACAAGAACCGTGATGCCGTTATCAGTCTTGTCTTTTTGAAATTTGCCGGGGATAAGTTTGATAAATGCCGTGAGCAAATCAAAACGCAGTTCGGAGATAATCCTGCCTTCTTGGAGAACCCTACGTTCTACAATGCCGAAAACGTATTCTACTTGAAAGAAACTGCGCGTTGGGATTATATAGTTAAACACGCGAGCCAAAACGATATTGCCGTAATCATAGATAAAGCGATGTCGGATATAGAAACGGACAATCCGTCGCTTGCGGGCGCACTGTCCAAAAATCTGTTCTCCACTCTCGGTGCGGATAAAAACAAAATCAAAAGCCTAATCGACAGCGTGAATCGCATAGACGAAAAGCGTTTTCACGAGGATGATTTAATCGGCAGAGTGTACGAATACTTTTTGCAAATTTACGCCGCGTCGGGAACGAAAGAAGACGGCGAGTTCTATACGCCCGCTTGCATCGTTAAACTTATAGCCGAAATGATAGAGCCGTTTGACGGTGTAGTGTACGACCCCTGTTGCGGTAGCGGCGGTATGTTTGTACAATCTATGAAGTTCGTAGACAAGCATAACGGCAACCGCGATAAAGTATCCATTATCGGACAAGAAAGCGTACAGGAAACGTGGCGGCTTTGCAAAATGAATCTTGCCATTCGCGGTATCGCGCATAATCTCGGAAAAACAAATGCATCCACGTTTACCGGAGATCAGAATAAAGATACAAAAGTCGATTACATAATGGCAAACCCGCCGTTCAATCTTAAAAAGTGGCGAACGGAAAACGAACTTGTCGGCGATGCGCGCTGGAGCGGATATTGCGGTCCTCAAAGCGCTCCGCGTGTATCGAATGCCAACTATGCTTGGATCTTGCACATGATAAGCAAGCTCGACACAAGTCACGGCATTGCGGGATTCTTGCTTGCCAACGGCGCTTTGGGGGATATGGACGATTACGAAATTCGTAAGAACATATTGCTCAAAGACAAAGTTGAGGCGATAATAGTACTTCCGCGCGATATGTTCTATACTACCGATATTTCCGTCACGCTTTGGATTATCAATATGAACAAGCACGCAGGAACGGTAAACGGTAGACAAGTGCGCAATAGAGAAAACGAAGTTTTGTTTATGGACTTGCGCACATGGGATAGCAACGTGGAAGAAATTACGATTGATAAAGGCAAGCGCAAGAAGAAAACCGTATTATCGGATACGCAGATTGCAAAAGTCAAAGAAGTATATAATAATTGGCAAAGCGTAGACAGAACGCTTTATAGCGATGTTCCCGAATTTTGCAAATCGGTTAAAGTTAAAGAAAGTGACTTGACTGCGGAAGAAAAAGCAAAGGGCGTAGTTACAATCGAAAAGCAAAATTACGCGCTTATGCCGAGCAAGTATATTGATTTTATCGACCACGATTTGGATATAAACTATTACGCCGAAATGCAACGTATCCAAAAAGAAATGCAAGAAGTCATAAAGCAAGAGAAAGAGTCGCAAGAATTACTCTCTGCCGCTTTCAAGGGGATTGGCTATGGCATTGACTAAATATAAGCTCGGTGAGTTGATAGAACTTTGCGATTTGCGAAACACCGACGAAGCCTATACCCTTGAAAATGTAAAAGGTATATCAATTCAAAAGTGCTTTATCGAAACAAAAGCGGATATGGACGGTGTATCATTACGTCCGTATATTTTAGTGAAACCAGATTATTTTGCGTATGTGCCTACAACCTCTCGTAATGGAGAGAAAATTACTATTGCACATAATGTATCTTCCGATACTTATATAGTATCGTCTTCCTACATCGTCTTTTGGGTAAGGCGGCGGGACATTTTGTTGTCAGTTTATTTATTTATGTATTTTAACCGCCCCGAATTTGACCGATACTCACGTTTTCATTCGTGGGGCTCGGCACGCGAAACCTTCGATTGGGACGCTATGTGCGATATGGAAATAGAGTTGCCCTCTATCAAAGTCCAACAAAAATACGTAGATATTTATAATGCAGTTGTTGCAAATCAAAAGGCTTATGAAAAAGGACTTGACGATTTGAAACTTGTTTGCGACGGATATATCGAAGACTTGCGCCACAAAATGCCTTGTGAAAAAATAGGTAAATTTATAAATAAAATCGATAATAGAAATTTTGAGTGTATTTCCTATCCTAATAAAGCCGTTTCCATTGAAAAAGTGTTTATTGATTCTCACGCTGTTTTAGATGGCGTGGATATTTCAAATTATCTTATTGTGCGAAATAATGAGTTCGCTTATAACACGGTTACAACTAAAAACGGGAATAAGATTTCAATAGCAATAAACCATGAAGATACGTGCTTGGTTTCTCCAATTTATACTGTTTTTAGTGTGGATACAAATAAGATATTATCCGAATATTTATTACTATGGTTCAAAAGAAGTGAATTTGATAGATATGCTCGTTACAATTCATGGGGTTCAGC
Source organism: uncultured Clostridia bacterium (assembly GCA_947382865.1). Taxonomy (GTDB): domain Bacteria; phylum Bacillota; class Clostridia; order Christensenellales; family CAG-917; genus CAG-475. The sequence goes on along the minus strand of CANDBF010000005.1, from coordinate 43,605 downwards.
ACGTGAAATGTTTACGTTTGACGATATGTGTGAAGTAAAGATACCTATTCCAAACATTGACTTACAAAGAAGTATTGCTTATATTTATACAGTATATATGCAACGACGCGAAATCAACGAAAAACTGAAAGCACAAATCAAAGACCTTTGCCCTATTTTAATTAAAGGCTCTTGGGAAGAAGCGTAAGGAGATACTAGTTATGGCATATTTTTCCGAAAGAACTGGGTTGAGAAAATCCATACAAAAAACCAATCAAATCACTGTTCCTATGTACGCCCTTATATTTGATTGTTGCCAACGGTATTTTGATAATCTTGCTTGGAAATATCCTATTGAGTGTAGTGATGGATATTGGTGCTGTGGATTAGATATGGATAAATTAACAAATGACTTGCAATTTGAAATCCCAGATTTATATAAACTTCCCTTTGGTAATATCGCGGTTCCTGACCAATGGGATGAATCATTTAATCAATATGCCTTACTTGATTTTATTGAGTTTATTGCTCAAAACATAAAAGACATATCAAAACGCGATTCCCATAGTTTTTTTATGCACGACCATTTGCATTTTTTTGATACACATAACGTCGCTCAAAAGTTTGCAAAAGAAATAAATGGCATTTTTAGCAAGACCGGTTTACTATATTTTCTTAATGAACGCCATGAAGTTGAACGTGTTGTTGAAAATGAAGTCCTGACAGAGAATATAGAAAAAACTATAAATACAGTAAAAGAAATTGGAGTAAAAGAACTTTTGCAAGAAGCCATTGCATTACATAAAAGCCCTGTTCCCAACGACAACAAAAATGCTGTAGAAAAAATATGGGATGCTTTTGAAAGGCTGAAAACCTATTTTACTACAATGGATAAAAAAGCTTCTGCCGATAAGATAATAGCGATTGTTTCCGGCTCTACAAAAGAGATGGGAACTTTATTGAAAACGGAATTCCAAGCACTTACTATCATAGGAAATGAATATCGAATTCGCCATCATGAAACAAATAAAATTGATATTACGGATATTCGACAATATGATTATTTCTTCAATCGGTGTTTATCAATCATAACCTTGTCCCTTCAATATTTGAATTAGTATCGGAGAAAACTTTATGGACTACCATTTTACAAAAGGGCAATTTACGGAAGCCGAGCTTGAAAGCGCAATAATCGAACTGTTCAGAGCGCAAGGCTACGAATATATTCACGGCGACGCAATAGAACGTAAGTATGAAGACGTTTTGCTTGTGGACGATTTACGTGCATATTTATCCGAACGGTATGCGGACAAGCATTTGACGGAAAGCGAAATACAAAAGATAATCAACCGCATTTTGCTTATTTCGTCTACGCCGCTTTATGCCGGCAACAAAGAAACCTTTTGGCAGATAAACGAGGGGTTCGACCTTGTGCGCGACGACCCGAATGAGTTGTCGTTACATATAGATTATCTGTATTTTGACAATAAGGAAGCGCATAAAAATAAATTCAAAATCGTCAATCAATATTACGTTAAGGGACGGTATATGCGCTGTCCCGATATGCTCGTATTTATCAACGGTATTCCTATGGCGATTTGGGAATTTAAGTCCGCCATAAAGGAAGATACAACAATTCACGATGCATGGGCGCAAATAACGCAGTATTATACTCTCGATATTCCTAATGCATTGAAGTATTGCTTTTTATCCGTTATCTCGGACGGAGCAAATACTAGACTCGGCAGTATCTTTACGCCGTATGAGTTTTATTACGCTTGGAACAAAGCAAATGAACAAGACAAAGTCAGTAACGGAATAAGCGCGCTATTTACAATGGTCAAAGGCGTATTCGCAAAAGACCGCATTATATCCATACTGCGCGATTTTGTACTCTACCCCGACGCTATCGATAAGAACGAAGTTATAGTATGCCGCTATCCCCAATACTTTGCCGCAAACAAAATGTTACAGAGTCTCAAAGAGCATAAAAAGCCAGATGGAGATGGCAAAGGTGGTATTTATTTCGGCGCTACTGGTTGTGGTAAAACCTATACGATGCTGTTTTTATGTCGTTTGCTCAATAAATATCATCGCGATGTTTTCCATAATCCATCTATGCTTATTCTTGTTGACCGTGAAGATTTGGATGATCAAACATCCAAAAAATTTGAAAATGCAAAAAAATTTTTGTGCGACAAAAACGTCCGAAGTATAGCGAACCGCAAAGATTTACACGACACTCTGATTGTAAATGAAAGTGGTGGCGTATATATTACTACTATTCAAAAGTTTTGCGAAGATACAGGGCTTCTATCTGAACGTGATAATATCTTTTGCATATCTGATGAAGCACATCGCACACAATTAAGTATAGGAAGCAAGATTAAAAAGACCGACGACGGCATAGTAAACACCTATGGATTTGCTCAATACTTGCGTTGGAGTTTCCCTAATGCCACATACTGTGGATTTACTGGGACACCTATAGATGAGTCTGTTGCTGTATTCGGCGACATTGTGGATAGCTACACTATGAAAGAAGCAAGTGATGATGGCATTACGGTACGTATTGCATACGAACCGCGACTTGCTCGTGTCATGCTTTCAGAGGAACAAGCAAAAGAAATACAGAGATATTACGATAAGTGCGCCGAAGAAGGTTCTACACAAGAACAAATTGAAGAAAGTCAAAAAGCCATGTCTCACATCTCTGCAATATTGCGACATCCTGATGTGTTAAAACGCTTGGCAAAAGATATTGTTGAGCATTACGAAAAGTTGTGTGCCGAAAAGCCGAACATCGTGCAAAAAGCCATGATCGTTTGTGCAGACAGATTACTTGCATTTAAGTTATTGCAAGAAATTTTGGCTATTCGAAAAGATTGGGGTGAGAAAAAGAAATCCGATAATGAAGATACTCTTGCCAAAGAAGATTTAGAAAAATTAGAAGCTTTACCCAAAATCAATCTTGTTGCAACGCAAGGAGCTAAAGATAAAAAAGAAAATCGCGCTTTGTACGAAATTTGTGGAACAAGCGCATATCGTCAAATGCTCGACAAACAGTTCAAAAACGATAATTCTAATTTCAAAATCGCTATAGTTGTCGATATGTGGATTACCGGATTTGATGTGCCGTCCCTTGCGGTTATGTATATTAATAAGCCGTTGCAGAAGCATACGCTTATACAAACAATTTCACGTGTAAATCGCGTATTCGACGGAAAAGAGAAAGGCTTAATTGTTGACTATATCGGAATCAAAAACGATATGATGGAAGCTGTTAAGAAATATGGAAGCTTGCAGCAGAGCCCTATCGACGAGATAACCATCTCCCTAGAAATATTCCGAAATCATCTTGTTATGATTGATGATTTAATGTTAGGATTTAACGCAATACGCTTTTACATAGGAGAACCATTAGAACGGTTAAATTGTCTTAACGATGCTGCCGAATACGTACAACGAGATAAAGAAATACAAACTAGATTTACGGGGCTATCAAAGCGCTTAAAAAGTGCGTATCAAATAGTATTTCCGACAGGTGAAATAACTGATGCAGAAATTGCAAAAGCACAATTCTATCTTGCTGTTCGTTCAATTATTTACAAACAAACAATCGGTGACGCCCCTGATACTGAAATTATGAATGGTGTTGTGGAAAGAATGGTGCGCAAAGCCATTACTTGCACGGGCATTGAAAACATATTCGATGATAATAGTTCCATAGACTTGTTCAGCGAAGAATTTCTGAAAGAGCTGAATAAAGTAAAATTGCCGATTACAAAATTTAATGCGCTCATAAAACTTTTGCGTAAAGCAATTGTAAACTACGGAAGAACTAATAAAGTCAAATCTTTAGAATTTGACGAACGGTTAAAACGTGTAGTCGAAGCATACAACAATCGTGATATGATTCTCTACACGAGCGAAGTCGTTGCCGATTTTATGGACGATCTGTGCGATAAAATTATGGATATATTCCATGATTTGAAGGAAGACAAAACCTCTTTCGAAAAGATGGGTATCTCATTTGAAGAAAAAGTCTTCTATGATATTTTAGTGCGCGTGCGCGATACACACGGATTTGAATATGCAGATGAAAAATGTTTGGACCTTGCGCGAAAAATGAAACCCATTGTGGATGATAAAATTCAATACGCCAATTGGTCTACCCACGCTACTATCCGAAGCAAGCTTGCACGAGACTTAATTGTGCTTTTAGTTAATAACAATTATCCGCCTGACGGTCAGCCCGAAGCAATAGAAAAAGTAATTGCCCAAGCTGAAAATTTTAAAAAGTACAATTAATGATGTGAGGACTCAATAAGATGATGCAAAATTCAATAGTTATTTCATATCAAAACTAAAAATAATCAATATTAACATCTTAAAATACCGCGATACTAAATTATCGCGGTATTATTCATTTTTTCGTATTTCGCTTATCATCTAACTATCCATAAATTATTTCTAAATCATTAATTGGCATACATCAAATAAGAACTGAGCCATACTTGCTTACTAAATTTAACTCGCAATGTTACAAATTAAAACTGCCTGATGAATTGATTGAATACGAATTAAAAATAAACGAACGATTATCAAAAATAGAAATATCGACCAAGCCATTTAATAGCAAAGAGTGTTAGGTTATAGCAAATTCACATTTAATGTGCTATAAACCATTATTTGCTCATTTTACACTGGTACATCTAAGTCTAAAATCTTAACTGCTCCAACGGCACCACCATCCCAAACTTATCCTCAAACAAAAACCAATCGGATTGCGGTTGGTCAAATCCGCCAAGTGAAACCTAAATCTAACCCTCAAAAGTTTGATTTAGGTTTTTTTGTTATAAGATATAAAAGGAGGTTTTATGAACAATAAAGTTGTAGATGCCGTTATTAAATTCCTTGAATCTAAATCAAATTTGACTGAGTATGAAAAAGACATCATTGATACTTCTAGGGAGTTAAACAAGTTCCCAGAAGATAGAAATGCTATTTTGAAACAATTAGGCAAAAACAAAAAGTACGATATTGAAAAAGAAGAATTGCTTTTAGCAGAAGCACAAATTCAAATGAAGGCAGTAATCAAACCTATAAACGGTTGATGCAAAAGCATAAGGTCGATATAGTTCGTTTTGAGCTTGCGCAAACTATCCAATACCGACGCTTTCGTTTCTTCATAGCCGTAATACTCTATCCATACTTTAGTCGTCAAAAAGATTACTTCGCGCGGAATGCCCGAATTTGCGATAGCGTTGCCAACTTCTTTCTCGTTAAAATAGCTCTGCGCCGTATCCAAATGACGGTACCCGACTTTCAAAGCGTCGAGAACGCGTCTCTCGCATTCGTCTTTCGACACCTGATACACTATCGAGCAAATCACTGCCTGCAACCGAACTGATTTGAATAAGGTCTATTTTCAAATTTAACGATCATTAATATAAATTTATTTTTGTACATAGAAAGTTATCAAACTGTGAGAAAAGTGGCGTTCTAATAGTTTAGATTGTATTATCTCTCTTGTGCAATTATACAAATTGACATTACGCACATAATGAAATTATGACTAAAAGAATACTGTTGATGTCAACTATAATAGCTCTGTTTTCGACAATAATGTACTGTTTCTCCGTTGCGGATAAAAACATAGCATATGCGGCGGGCGACGGCGACGCCATACAGGTTGTCGCTGTTCGGGACGGGAACGCGGCAGGAATCGCAAGCCTATACGGAACGGGCGGTATCTACGTGTCCGATTTGAGGGTCGCAGTACATTTTGAAAATTACGACCCGTACGAAATAAAGCTGGAAGACGGATACTCGCCGATGATAGCAGCTTTCGATTTCGGCGCGGAGGATAAACTGTTGTTCTGTTCGTCGCAGACAGGCGGGAGCGGCGGATACGGAAACTATCGGATTTACCGATTGAAAACCGATTCATACCAACTGCTTTACGACGACAAAACGGACAGCAAAAATGCTCGCTTCGACGCGGAATTTGAATCCGACGGATTTATGCGTATACGCAACGACAAGACTCAATACGCGCTCGACGTATACGTAGGTTATATGGAAAAATCATTTTACGATATGATATTCTCTCCCGATGGGAGCGTAAAAGGAGAGCGGCCCTACGTCAACGACATATCCTTCGTCTCGCCCTCGCTCAACCCCTCGGACGGGATGTGGCGCCTGATTACGTATCGCAGCGTCGCCGCCGTCGCAGAAGTAAACAGACTCGGCTATATCGTCCGGACGCTGTATTTCGACGGAAGTGAGTTTGTACCATCTTTTACGGAGTTTACTATAAGCCTGCAATAGCCGAGCCTCATTCCTTATAACCTATGATTACGGCAGTCGCCCAATTCAACAACAGCTCCGACATCTCGTCAAAGCGCATGTCAGAACCGTTCCCTAGTTTCCGCGCGACGTCGAGTGCGGCGGACGGCGGATAATAGAACTGAAATAGGTCGCTCGCTTCCCAATTCAGAAGCTCGTCCTTATATGCGATCAATTTCGCCCGAAAATTTTGATAACCATGCGTCAATATCGACCATAATTCTAAACCTTTTCGACGAAATACACCTTACTCATACGCTGCTCGGCGAGCGGTCTGTCGTTTCTGCCGGTAGGCGTCTGGGCGATAGCGTCGACGGTCTCCATTCCCTCGACGACCCTTCCGAACGCGGCGTACTGTCCGTCCAGAAACGTAGCGTCGGCGTGACAGATGAAAAACTGCGACGATGCGGAATTGTAAAACTGACTGCGCGCCATCGATATAACGCCTCTTGTATGCGAAAGCGGATTGTTCACTCCGTTGACGGCAAATTCGCCCTTGACGGTGTCTTTGCTGCCGCCCATTCCCGTACCCTGCGGGTCGCCGCCCTGAATCATAAATCCGGATATTACGCGATGGAATATAAGCCCGTCGTAGAAGCCCCTCGACACCAGCTTCTTGAAATTTTCAACCGTAAGCGGCGCCGCATTAGAGTCTAGCTCGACAACTATACTTTCACCATTTTGCATGTCGATTTTTATAAAATCGGTAGTTTTATCACTGCTTTTATACATATTAACCTCCAACTCTGTCAATTATAACATTCTTTTCGCAATGGCAACGGCGACGGCTTTGGCGCTGCTCCACGCCCATTGCAGATTATATCCGCCGCAATCGCCGTCAATATCCAACGCCTCGCCTACGGCATACGCGCCCTTGACCTTTAAGGACATAAGGCTCTGGTCAAACTCCCGTATATCCAATCCGCCAGACATAACCTGCGCAAGGCTGACGTCGGCGAGCCCTTCGATAACGAGCTTATAGCTCTTTATCGCGGCGGCGAGCGCGCTTATTTTGCCTGCGGCTTTATCCTGCGATGAACAGCCCGCGGCGACAATAATTCTGTCCTGCACCTTGCTGTGGAAGGTGCCCGTAAGGAGCTCCCCGACCGACAGGTTGCTGTCGCGTTTGCGCAAAATTTCCTCTACCTCCGCGCGCGAGTATTCAGGCATAAAGTCTATCGTGAGCATATCTCCCGCATGCGCTCTGCCCCTCGCTATCTCGCCCGACATATTGAACACCGCTATGCCGCTTACGCCGAAATCTTTGAACAGCACCTCGCCCACTTCGTATCTGTATCCTATGCGCACGCCCGCTTTGACGCGTACGCCCTGCAAGCCCTTGATAGGCTCCTTGTCCGTTTTTATCGGAACCAGACAGGGGGTCATCTGCCTCGTCTTATGCCCGAACGCAGTGTACAGACTCGTGCTGTCTCTGCCGAAAGTGGCGGGCGAGCCCGTCGCAAGCACCATGCTCTCGGCTCCAAAAGAAAACGCTTCGTTTGGCTTGTCGTCGTGCTTTATCACTCCGCTTACGGTGAAAGCGTCGTTGAAGCTCTCGATGAAATTTACAAAATGTCCCGTGAAAATATGAGTGCCGTTCCTCTCGACCGCGCGGCGCAATACGTCCAGCACCGTGGACGCGCACTCGCTGTACGGATATACGCGCTTGTCTATGACTTTTGTAATAAGCCCCATTTTCTCGAAAGTGGATATCGTATCGTGCGCGTCGAAGCGATCGAGAATCTCCTCTACGGCGCTCGGCTTGTTGTAATGCACGATATTCATATCGAGATTGGTGAGATTGCACTTGCCGTTGCCCGTCGAAAGCAGCTTTTTACCCACTCGTTCATTGCTTTCAATGAGCGCAACCGACAGATTCGGAGGCAGTTGAGATGCCAAAAACAGACCGCTTGCTCCTCCGCCTATAATAATAACGTCAAATTTATCGCGACTCATACGCACATTGTAGCATATTGCCCTTCGGATTGCAATTTTTTTATGAATTGGTCAAAAGTGCTTGTCATCTTGCCGAAATTATAGTAATATGTCAATGCTTTGGAGGCGTAGCCCAGTTGGTTAGAGCGCCACGTTGACATCGTGGAGGTCACAAGTTCGAGCCTTGTCGTCTCCACCAACGAGAAAATGCGTGCTGTATGGCACGCGTTTTCTTTTGAGAATGCTTTGCCTCTTTGTCGCATTTTCTCGTTCCTATCGCGCAAATCATTAAACGCTATCAAATTATACTATCGCTGTAAACTCCTGCAATATTTCGCTATATGATTTGCTTGATGACTCACTGCGTGCGTGGTATTAATGATAATATCAAATAGCATACAATATTTATATACAAATCCTTTAAGGCTCGAATTGCGCATTGATTTGTGCAATGCTCGGACAACTACTGTTGTCCCTTGTGACCTGCGATCAAACTGACGCTATCTTATGTATGCAAGCATCTCATAAATTTTGTATATAAAAAGCGCACCCTTGCGAGTGTGATTCTATATCTCTGTCGAAATTTGTCTTTTCTTAACTACCTTTGTCGAATGCCGATTTTTGTTGCAAATTGGCTTGTCTTAGCGAATTTTTGCTGTTATTGTGTATATGTCATTCATAAATGCCTCATGGCTTTGCCTTGTGTTGGGAGAGCAAGGCGAAAGGGAACGGTCACCGCGTTCCCTTTCTTTTTAATTTTAGCATATAAGTTTATACCACAAATATTAGTCGCCGATAATACCCAACTGCTCCCTTAATGATTGCTGTAATACCGCAGAAAAATTGATTTGTTACTTTTCCGCCGCTGCCTGTCGTCACAATTTTCGAGATTAAAAATGAACAAGATATTTCAGACTTCCACACAGTATGCCGTGGTCTGCACGATGCCTGCATAGAAGAAATCAAACAGGACGGTTCGGATTTAATTATTACATTCTATACCGCTTGGGGAAAACGCATTGTCATAACTTATGGTGACGTTATAGAAGCCCGTAATATTGAAAATATTGAATGCATACCATGTTCTAATTTTAGCCTTGAAAAAGAGCTTGTAACTTGGAAAATTACGGACGGATTCGATTTGATGCGCTTTTGCTCGTATAAACTATTGATTCGGTGATTTTATAAACAATCTTATAAAACATTCATTCCATTTATCGGATTCCTCCCACTGTGGAGAATGCGCGGAATTTTCAAACCAAACGAGGTTTTTCTCGGGTGCGGACAGCCCGTTTAACCACCGCTCGGCGAGCTCGAACGGACAGTTGTAATCGTGATGCCCCAACAGCAAATATACGGGTACCTTCAAGGTTTTAGCGGTATTAATGAAATCGGGATTTGTCGCTGCGACCGGCGTCTTTTGCAAAAACATCAAACCTTTGACGTACTTTGTAAGCCCCGCCAAACCGTATTCTTTCTTTATAATCGGCACGTCGTGAAACAGAAGTTCGCGCCAGTAGGGCTTGCGATTGGCATAGGTCGCGCCCCCTAATTTATGCAAAATCGCGCGCTGCTTCATAAGACTTTTTTGATGGTTGTTTTTGTATTTGCCGTCCGTAGGAAATCCGATTTTTTCAAGCGAGGCAACGCCTTTTTTGTCGTTAATTCTACGGCATTCGTCAAGCGCAAACCGATAAGACAGTTGTTCGTTCTCGGCGTAGTCCACACATTGCCCTACTCCTACGAATGCCTCGATATCCTCGGGATACTTCTGCGTAAGCCATACGCCCAAAACGGAACCGAAAGAATGTCCGACAATTATAATTTTTTCTTTGCGGAATTCGGATTTCAAATGTTTTACGATGTTGTGCGCGTCTTCGACATAGCACTCTTTGGTTATCTGCGCAAAGTTCTTTCTATCCGCCTTCGTATACGCCAATCCCGCACCGCGCTGGTCCCACGCAACAAGCGTAAACTTGTCCGCAAGCGGAGATTGAAACTCCATAATCTGTCCCCTGTCGGGACTTCCTAATCCGCCGTGCAGAAACAGCACTACGGGATTATTCGCGGACTGAGAACGTATGCGCAAATGATACGCAGTACCCGCACACTCGAAAATTTCCTTTCTGTCTATCGCATATTTTTTCTTTGCCACAAAATATCCTCGCCCCTAAAACGAATACGTTAAGATTATATAGTAAAGCGCAACGCAAAGCAATATGTCCGCTCAAATAAATTACGTTGAAATCCTTGCCAACTCAGCAAAATATGGTATAATGATAAAGCTATGGGGGCATAGCTCAGTTGGTAGAGCGTTTGAATGGCATTCAAAAGGTCTGGGGTTCGATTCCCCATGTCTCCACCAAAACAAGAAAAACCGTCTAAATAGTGCACTGTTTAGACGGTTTTCTTTTATGGTTTTTAATAATTTTTACTATATTTTTGTATATTTTGTGACTACGAATGTGACTATAATGCCAAAATGAAAAATTAGTGAATAAATTTATTGACAAATTCGCATAACTTATATTAGAATACATTTGAGATTACGGATTGAGAATCTTATTTGAGCACATTATAAAAGAGGAGTGACCAAACACTCCTCTTTTTGCTTATATCAACCAATTCGATTCTGGTTTCATAAGCAATCGAGCTTTTTCATATGCCATTTCTCTTGTAAAAGTTGATTAAATACTACATTAATAAAAGAACTTAGTCAAATAAAATATATCGTCCCCTAAATCGAGGACGATATACTTCTCAACTTCTCCACAAATGCGTCTTTCTCAATCTCCACGGCAAAGCGGTTGTCGTCGGTAAGGGACTTGTCCTCTATCCTTGTGCGGAACTGGGAGAATATACGCAGCTTGTTTTTAAGAACGCTCTTCTGTCTGTCCATAACCGTGTAGCCGAACGACACGCCACTATACGCGCTTAGAAGTATCATTATGATTTTCACGATGAGCGGCACTATCATTTCCTTAGTAAAGCCCAGAAGCGAATATCCTATATCTATCGCGAACCAACCAAACGCCATAAGTGCTATCAGTTTTACGCACAGCTTTTTAAGCGCCAGCAAAGGCTTATGCGTGCGCATTTCAAATTCCGAGCTGTTCTCGCTTACGTCATAGTCTGCGGCAATCAGAAGATTATACGTTACTTGATGATATCGCACGCGCTTAACGTCGCTCCAAACCTCGTCGGGCGTTGCAAGCAGTTTCTCCTCTATTTTCAATTTCTTTTCGGCATTACGGCAACGGCTATGCTTCCTGCGCAACGATTTAATGTACGCTTCGTATTTATTGGCTCGGTTGATATTGTGCAGGAACTGCTCCATCTGCGCGCTTTCGCCGTTCTGCATTAACAGCTGATAATTCTGCCCGATAGCCTTGACGCGGTCTATATAATTCTTATCCCGTTTCTTGCGGCTTTCCTCACACAGATTGCCTACCGCTATCATTATGACGAAAGTGGCAACTGCGTTGAGAACCTTTCCTATCCAATATTCCGCACCGTTGTCCGCTCCCATAACGTCGAACCTATCTATCGCGAAAATGCCTATCAGCATAAACACTATTGCAACCGCCGTACTTATAACGGCGTTCATCGAAATTTTAATATTAGAACCGTAATCTTTATTTTCCATAATCCTTTTACTCCTTTATCTTTTTTAACATATCCCTGCGTTGAACGCTCAATTTGACGGTATGAACCCCTATTTTCGCCATTAAAGAACCCGATACGACCAACAGCAACGTGATGAGCTGGTCTACCGCAGTCTGAAATGCGTACAGCACCGTACAGAGTATCAACAGAGGAATAAGCGCTACGACATAATCCAGATTATCCGCAATCTTGGATTTGCGCGCAACGGCTTTTACAAGCAGTTCGTTGTCGGGATTTGTTTCGAGGTCCGTTTTCTGCTGTACGAAGCTCTGTATGAACCTGTCGTACTTCTTGCGGAATATCTGAAAGATAACCGCCGCGAGAACCGCGACGGCTACCAAGCTCCAAAAACAGCCCTTAGACTGCGCTGTCATCGTATACTGCAATGTGTCGGTGTAGCAGTATATTGAATAGCCCGCAGTGGGCGCAATGAGCAGCACCCACTCCAAGAGCGTAAGCATTATAGATTTTGCATTGTTCCTCATAGTTCACCTCAATAAATAAACTTTTCTTGTTTGGGTGTTTCCTCGGGCGATGTTTCCCTGACTTCCAGCACGGGCTGTTCTATCGTCTGCACCTTATCCAAAGAGGGAGCGTCCTGTTTGAGAATGCCCTGTATGCGGTCTTTGGATGTCTGCGAAATCGTCTTGAAGTCCCCGATAGCGGACAGCACCACTCGCTGATAGTCCATAAGCCTGTTGGTCTGCTCTACGATATCGTTCTGAGACCTCTCCACGGCTGTGATACGCTTTGCCGTTGCCTTGTCCAGTTGAGCGTCCATATCAACGCTTACACCGCCCTGTATGGCTTTAAGCACGCCCGACGTCACCTCGTTCACTATATCCGTCTTGTCCGCCTCGGTGAGCTTGGAATACTTCTTTGTCTTTACATTGGCGATTGCTGCGACTATTGCCTTGATTACCGCACCGAGTATCGCCGCGCCTACGCCCGTAGACAGGAAGCCGATTACGTAGTTCAAAATTGTTTGGATTGTTGCTTCGTTCATTTTTAACTCCTTTTGTCCGAGCCTGTGCGCAGACGTGGACGTGAAATATTTTTACGGGCGCACCCGCTTGGTTTAGGATTCATGAATGCGCCATAGGTCGCCCAGTTGCCGCGATATATCCATTCGGCTGTCCTCGATGACCTTGACCTGCGCTTCGAGATAGCTTATTTTCTTCTCCGCTTCCGCGAGCTTGCTCCTTAGCTCTTCTACCTCCGCGCAGGCGCTAAGGCAGTTGTCTACCTCTTTCAGGACGATAGGCTCTACGTGCCACGTCTTTACGGCTACGCCCAGCGCAAGAAGCGTTATCTTTACTTCCAGTACGCCCGCGAATTTCAGTTCCTGCGGAATTGGAATTTCCGTTACGTTGGAGTGATGAGTCGTGACCTTTTCCCCGCCGTTCTCAAATTCGACGATTACCTCCGAAAGTTGATACGCCGTATTAATCGACAGCTTGAAAATCTCATCGCTAATAAAAACAGGCTCCCTTTTGAGAAGCCTGCCGTATGACATTTGAAGTTCTATATCGATTTTCATAACACACCTCAATCCGCGCTCGGGACAAGCCCGCTTATCTGATTGGACAGCGCGAAAAACCTTTGCGCGTGGTTCAGTTCGTCTTCCATAATCTCCTTGTACGTAGCCTCGATTTCGGCTTTGGTCTCATCGTCCAGTTGAGCCGCCTCGGATAGTTCTACAATCTTTGCGAGATTTTCCAGATACCATTTGTTGGTTTCCGCCTCGTCCTTTACGCCCTCCGTAAGCAGAGCGGCGATTTGCAATACTGCCGACTTTTGATTTTGTTCGTTCATAGTTCTTTACCTCCTGACTGTTTATAATCGTTAAACGTCGCTTCGGCTTTTCCCAACGTGTCTATTCCGTTTATTCTGCAATCGTACAGAATCAAAGGGATATTCGCCTCCGTTTCGCCTTTATCTATTAGATTTGCTATAAATTGCTTCACGTCTATTTCCGTTATCTTATTCATCATTGCACCTCGTTTATCATTGCGGCGAATCTGTCCGCATAAGTAGAAGCGCCGCCCACAAGACCGCCGTTTATATCCGGCATAGCGATTATTTGCTGTATATTTGCGGGTGTGACGGAACCGCCCGCAAGGACGGGAGAGTTGCCATATGCTTCATCGCTTACGTGGTTGCGAATCCATAACCTTATAATTTCGCACGCTTCCTCTAAGTCCTGAGGCGTTGCCGTTTTTCCCGTACCTATCGCCCATAAGGGTTCATATGCTATCATAATTCTACCTTCGTTCAGATAGGTATACAGGTCGCCGAGAGCTTCGCTAAGCTGCGTCTCTATGACGCTTTGCGTTTGCCCGTTATCGCGTTCGGATAAGTTTTCGCCTACGCAGTAAATAGCTTTCAGATTGCTTTGCATTGCCATTGCAAGTTTCTCTCCGCACACGGCGTTGGTATCTCCGAAATATTCGCGAACTTCCGCTTCTCCTATCATAGCCACGCTGCAACCGCAATCCTTTGCCATATTAGCGGATATCTGCCCCGTGTATGCGCCGCTCTTGCGTGCGCTTATATCCTGTATTCCCACGCTTACCATTCCGCTTAGATTCGGCGCTATCTTAGACTTTACGTAATCCAGATAGCACGCAGGCGGAAATATAATTACGCTCTTCTGCCCGTTCAACGTCAGGTCCGTGTTGAACGTTTCGAAGAAAGAATCTATCTCCGACTTAATTTTGTTCATTTTCCAATTGCCAGCAAAATATATCACTCTTATTCCTCCTACTGAAAATACCAATACGTACGCGCCGCTTTCTCCTATGCGGGCATAAACTTTGTTAAGGCTTGTTTCGCCTATACTTACTTTTGTTACGTTAGTCCCGTTGACGTTTATAGCCATATCGCCACCTCCCGATTAAGACGGCAACGTAATATAGAGCGTAGTTCCGTCCAACGTAAACCGTGCGCCCGGGTGACGGTGGTCACCTCTCGAATACTCCGTAGACGTTCCCGCGCTGCCCGCGCCGTCCATAAGAGGGATAGCGTCACTCCCGGGAGGAGTATCTCCCTTATCGCCCTTCGGACCTCTGGGACCTGTAATGCCCGTTATTCTAAGAAAAGTAAACTCATACCCTTCCTGTGTTATAGACGAACACCGTCCATACGCTAATACCACGTCGTTTTCCGCGTTGATTATTATGTAAAATGCACAGTAATCTCCTATAATCGGCTCACGCGTGAAATTATCCAAAGGATAAATTCTTGTATCGCCAATTCTAGGCGGATTGTAATCTGTCTGCCATTGGGCACATATCAAAGCGCTAAGTCCGTTGTAGCCCCGCTCTCCGCTGGTTAGCATAATATCTATTATCGTGTAATCTTCGCCGCCCTCTACCTTGACCGTCAATAAATAACTGGTGTTTTGATATCGCGCATTGATTACGACTATATCTCCCACTACACGTGTTCTGTTAAAACTCGCAGAATCAAGAGTAATCGAACCGTTTATAACGGGTGGATCGGTCAATTCCACGACTTTGCTATACGTCAACGCAAAAGCTCCCTCAGGACCTCTCTCGCCTCTTGGAAGAGTGAACTGCATATCGAGCAAGTATCTGTTGGGCGTATTCTGATTGATTATCTGCGCCGCAACTACGGGCTGTCCGCCCGATTCGCTCGCCGTTGCCGTAACCGTCCCGATTTGGAAGTTTTCCAGTTTCTCGACGATTATAGGGTTCACCGCCGCATAGGATTGCAACAAGTCAAGCAACTGTTCCCACTCGCTCTGGGACGGATTGGGAGGCGGAAGAGGCAGCGCCGAATACTCCACTTCAAACGTGTTCGTATAGCTCGTCTGATTCGTACCCGTTATGCTGTTGACGACGTTAAACGATATCCCGACCGTTCCCATCGCCTCCGTAACGTTCTCGGCAAGGTCCAGTTCCCAAAGGTGCGCCGTGCTGTCCTTAACGTCATATGCGCCCTTGTACGCCATAGGCAAATACCCGACCGTAAGCCCGTTAGGAAGCGTAAACGCCGCCTGCACGTACGTCTGCACGGGCGAGATACTCGTAACCGCTATCACTTTGGACGCATTGTTCGAGCCTTGATAGATATGGTCCGTGTCCTGACGCGTACACGTCCCGTCTAAGTTCAGAAAAAATATCATTGTTTGCTTCTCCTTTTTGTTTATTTTTGTATAAAAAAACACCCTCGACTGAGAGCGCTCACAACCGCTTGACATATTTCTCACGGTTGAGTATAATAATAATGTAAGTAAAACACCGTTTCGGATTCGATGACTTGTAGTTTTCTATGGGCGCGAACACAACGTTAAATCGTTGGCGGTGTTTTATTTTATTGTAGTGATTGCATATATGTGCCAGTCTTTTAATTCTTTGTGATATCCTACATTTAGCCATATTTCGTTTTCCTCACCCTTATATTTAACTTTACATTTATAATATCTAAACTTAGAAAACTTATTATGGTCGACATTATCGGCAGTATGTGAATACTTGGCTTTCCTAACTATGTTATCAAAATCAGATAACTGACCGTTATTTCTATTTACACCATTTCAATTTTCGTTGCTAATAGCGCGATTCCCCATATCGGATTCTTTGTTATGTTGCTACTTTTCTGTTATTATGTCTTTGAATCGGTCGTATTCCTTATTCCTAAACTGCCTATCGGAGAACATAATCCAACAAACAAATAATATAGTACCTCTTTCTATAAAATATTTTTGTATATAAAAAGCACACCCTTTCGGGTGAGCCCTTATATCCTTGTCGAAATTTGTCCTATTTACACTACCTTTGTCGAATGCCGATTTTTGTTGCAAATTGGCTTGTCTTAGCGAATTTTTGCTGTTATTGTGTATATGTCATTCATAAATGCCTCATGGCTTTGCCTTGTGTTTAGGGGGTACAAGGCGAAAGGGAACGGTCACCGCGTTCCCTTTCTTTTTACACTATAAAATTTATTGGTAATTTAGTGCTGTGTACAGTTTTCTACAAGTTTATTAATATTAATAACTGGAAGCTGAATGGGACTTAACCCTGGCTGAGCTGTTATTATAGCAATTTGACTTCTTATATAAGGAAACAGTATGGAAACAGTATTAATACGTTCCAATATTTCTTTTTGTTCAGAAGTTATTGAAGAATCATCTATGCTAAATATGCCAACTGTTACCAACGAGAGCTCCAATTGATTCTTTTCAGAAGTTATATGAGTAGTAACCGTTACTCTTAGCAATGATTCATCATTACAGTTACGTTCATAATTAAGAGAATGTTCAACATTAAGATTGACTTCTCCTAACGTATTTTTATTTTGCAAGAATTTTATTTCAGCAAAATAAATATCATGCATTTGCATTATGCTTTTATTATCTTTATCAATCATAATTATCTCCTTCTTATGCCGCCAACAGCACTGTTGATATGTCTATCATTACAGAATCTAAGCAGTTATTATACAAGTTACAATCAGCTTTTTCTCGCTCTGTTGTTTTGGACATAGATATACTTGTATTACACGACAATTCTTCTTCACTCAGTTTTAGTCTTTCAATAACTTCATCATAAATCATTTGAAGATTACACCAAAATTTCGCATTGAAAGAAAACACCTTTTCCAATTTAATTGCAGTTTTCATTGTAATAGGTCTTTTGCCTTTTATAATTTCGTTGACTATCGTTTTATTCAGTCCAGTTTTCCTTGCGACCTCTCTTTGCGTAATATTCCCATCTTCTAAATACTCTTGTAGAATTTCACCTGGATGTACTGCATAATTCAAATTAATCCACATATTATCCATTTTTTACACCTCCAAAACCACATTACACCTCTGTATTAATAATTGTGCTTATTTATGTCTATTATTTTTATTTCGTTCATATTCACATAATCGTCTTTTATATCCGTATTCATACACTCAAATATCATCCTATATCCTTCATTATATTTAATTCTGATAGACATTTGATATTGTCTCTGCCCATGCAATTTCTCTAAATGATACTTCATGTTTTCAGGCAATAAGAAAAATGCAAGATTATCTGCCGCTATAATCTTAGGTATCAATAACCGTAACCTTTTAGCAATTTCATTTGGCAGATTTCTCCTTGCATACACTTCATCTGTACAAAGCTTTTCTACATGTTCGGTCTTGTAGGCAATTTTCAAAGTGGTTGCTTCCTATGTATTGTTCACTATAATCGTGAATTTTATTCTATCTTAAAACCTAAGTTTCTAAATGTCAAGAGATTTAGAAATTTTTCTTAGCTTCAACAGTAACCACAATCTCCGCTTGCAATCTCCTCCTCTTCGTTTTATAATACCGACAGAGGTATTTACTATGAAGCTCGGCTACACAGATTTTATCAATAAGCACAAGACGTTATTCTTTTCACTTTTCATCGCTTTCTTTTTGATGTACTTTGTAATACCGATTGTATTTATTGATTTATCTAAGTATGATAATCTATCTGTTAGAGATGACACACTATTTACTTTTGCTCCTATATACTTATGTATTCGATGTTTTAATACAACTAAAATGATTAGTTCGAGATATGATGAGCTAAGTCCTTTCATAGATCGTTCTTACAAAGAATTTTACGCTACTACCTTAAAGAACTATGCTGACGGCATAATTGGAATGATATTTGCTATACTGATTTTAGCAAGTATTATCTACCTTATTATTAGATATATCAAAACAAAATCAATTTCACGCTTAGTATTTATTCCGTATTGTTTAGCAATTCTAAGCAATATTGCAATTATTATAACATATGTAGTATTAGAATTGACTATTTCATTCATTCCTCTTAATCTAATCATAACTTTGATTTTAAGCGTACCCGTTATACTCTACTGCCTCAAATTTCAGCGGTTCAATAAACAACACAAACCTACGGACAAGGAGCGCATAGCCGAGTTAGAGCGCCAAGTCGCCGAACTGCAAAAAGGAAAGGACGTTGAATAAACGTCCTTACCTCTTGACATATTTTCGGTGATTGAGTATAATAATAATGTAAGTAAAACACCGCTTTGATTCAATGACCTACGGGCTTGATTACAGCGTAAAGTCGCTGGGCGGTGTTTTATTTTTTACTCGTTATAGCGTATATATGCCATTGATTATCAAACTTGTGTTTTCCTACATTAAGCCAAATACCGCTTGCCGCTCCTTTATACTTAATGTTAGCAGAATAATAGCGAAACGCTGTACGTCGTTCTTTTGTGCTTCCTCTACCTTTGCCTTTAACGTCTGATAACTCGTATCGCGGTCATAAGGAATACCGAGTTCATCCGCAAGCTCGAACACGCGCTTTGCTTCTCCGCCGCCCTTATCCGTAAACTTGCCGTCACCGTCTCTTGGGTGTTTGCTCTCATCAAAATACATAGCCGTCACCTCTCTTCTCGACTACGATTGAAGCTCGCTCCCGCACGTTCACGCAAGAGAGTGCGATTTATGTTTTCCATATTTCTATCGTAATTGGTCTGTTCCGCCTCACGCGCATAAGACAGCGCAACTCCTGCCATTGCAAGGAATCCGCCCACAGGACCGCCTGCGGCGAACGCCATTGCCGTACCGCCCACCTGCCCTACTATTTTCATAACAGCGTTCGCTTTGTCCTGCGCTACCTGACTGCCCGTATTTCGTCCGATTAAACTTACTTGCCAATCAAAACCTTGTTTGATGAGATTTGCGCCAGGTATTGCCTTAGCAAACGACCTTACGCCCAAAAGCATAGCCCCGAATCCGTCGTTATTGTCAACGGGGTCGTCGGTTTTCGGTGCGCTAAACGGCGAATGATAGCCGTCATCTTCTCCATTATTGAAATTTACGTCTATTGTATAATTAGCCATTATTCTACCTCTCTTGCGATTGTAAGCGTTGCGGAAATCGTTATACCCTTGCCTGCTGTCATAGTCTGCGTGATTTCCTGTGCGCAGACTTTTACCGTAATAACGTCTCCGTTATTTGTCGGCTTTCCGTTTACAATGGGTCTGTCGTCATAAACAAGGGTATATGTTTTGCTAAGATTGCCCGTTAACATATCTCGTTTTAGCGCGCTGCTTGCGTCTCCGCGTTTCAGCGGCATTATTACACGGAATGTCAGCCCCTGCTGTGTTATAGCCGTCTGCATTTCCTCGCTTCCGTCCACATTGCTCACGTCGCCCGTACGCGTACGCACAATCGCGCCGTCCATAAGCACGACGGGCGTTCCGTCAAGCGTAATCGTCACGTCGTTGGCAAGCACTCCGTTCTCTATGAACTGCCACGACACCTGCATTGTGACGGGCACGGCTTTGCCTATTTCGCCGTAGTAGTCTTCCGTACCTGTCATAGGTGTAGACACGCTTAGAGCGTACGAGAACGATTTGCCCTCATCGTCTGTCATAGTTCCTGTCAGACCTGCGCACGCCTGCACAAACTGATTGAGCGGCTTCATAACGTAATCAATTCCGCCCGAACGCTTGCCGAGCAACCGTCTTGCCGCCATATTCACAGGAATGAGCAGATTCAGCGTTTGCATAAGCAATACGCTGTTAAGCCCTGCGAGAGGCACGGGCGTACTGCTCTGCTCCAGGAGAACAGCGTTTATCAAATTGGTAGGCAATTCCTTTTGACTGCCTCCGACATACGCCTCATGCTCGCCCTCGTTGCTGTGTACGATAAATGAGTAGTCGCTGCCGTTTTTGCTTACTGGGAAAGCGTTAAGCTGTGTTTCCAAAAATTTTGCCATTGCTTCTGTTGTTATCATTTTACTTACTCCTTTTTAATGTTCCGCGTAATGCGTTTGCAATGTAGTTCGCCACTAAGTGGCTCGCTCTTTCAAACCATCCCTCGTTGGGGTTTTTCTTTCCATTCCACTTGGGCGAAATCCACGGCTCTGTGGTATAAGGCACGTAAGGTGCGATATTCTCGTCCACGTACAGCCGCCACTTGCCTCCGCCTAAGTTCTCAACCTTTGTCGCGTTATATCTCATATTGCCCGTATCTTTCGGCACAAGGCTTTTCAGATAATGCAACGCTCCGTACATAATTGCCGCCTGTTTAGCTGTGCTTATCATTTTTTCACCTTCCTTGCAAATAAAAAACTTCCTTATTAGGAAGTGTTTGTTGAACTTGACATATTTTTTGCAGATGTGTATAATAATGTAAATAGCATTCATTGAGCATCGTGGCGGTTGGCTTATACCCAACAAACGGTTTAGGACGGTTAGCGCGGGGGCAATGAATGCTTTTTATTTATTAAGATACATCGTTTTTAGGCTTAACGAGTGATTACCTTGTGCATAATAGGTAACACATATAATTTTACTGCCTATTCTTTTTGTAAATGTTAGACTGTTATCCGCCTTGCCCTTTTCAACCTCATCAAATGCAGTCACTATCTTACCGAATAATTTCACATCGCTTTCTTTCAACACAGGCTGTCCGCGCAAGCTCTCGCTTTCTGAATCTCCATGACCGTTGAAAGCGTGCTGAATATCTGCTGCACGCAATTCCACATTGTAATTATTCAAATCTACATTGACTGCTTTTTTGATTCTTTGAGCCGTGGTAATATCTATTTTGCCAAGCAATAATTTCTTTCCCTGTACTTCTCTCTCATTATTACGAGCCTGTTGTATAAAGCGACTTATATCTTCATCACTTTCAGGAATAATAATTTTGCTACTTGACGATAGGTTTTGTTTTTCTTTATCGTTATATGGCACTAGTGAACTACCATTCTGTGCTTCCTCTACCTTTGCCTTTAACGTCTGATAACTCGTATCGCGGTCATAAGGAATACCGAGTTCATCCGCAAGCTCGAACACGCGTTTTGCTTCACCTCCGCCCTTATCCGTGAACTTGCCGTCACCGTCTCTTGGGTGTTTGCTTTCATCGAACATAATTTGTTTCTCCCTTCTTCTTTAATGCGACTACCCTCAAAGTAGTAATCGCATTCTTCAACGGGTCTCCGTAGACCGCTGCCTGCGGAGATATGCCCGTAAGGTCGAATTCCACTTCTTCTATCAGCCAGAACCTGCCGAGGAACTCTATTTCGTCCTCCGCCTGAAAGTCCAAATGCTCCGAAGTTTTTATCAGCGTGCCGTTTGTATTGACGATAAGGTTTTGAACGGACTGGCTCTTAGTGCGGTTATACGCGCCCAGTATCTCAACGTGGAAGTCCTGAAATGCAGGACCTGTCAGTTGCCCTCTCTTCTCGGGGTCGTTTAGTATTTCCCTAACCCCAGCCCTGTACCAACGCGCAGGGAAGATTTCCGCCGAGCTCTTTTTTAACTCCAACATAGTCAATACCCCCTCCTGTACAGATAACAAGGCACGTTAGGCAGCGGAATGATTGTTTTAAGCGCAAATCCCAATCCCGCTATATCCTGCGTGCAAATGTCCTCTACGCGCTTTGCAACACGCATACTTCCTCGCAGATCCTCTTTCTTCACCGCACTGTTCTTGCTTACGTTCACGCCGCTGAAATCCTGTATAAAGTTGTTTTCAAGCACGTATTCCACCTGTTCAACCAACATTTCCTGTATGTAAGGTCTAAGCTGTGGACAAAGCGCAAGCGCGTATTCCAGATACTGCGAACTCCAACTGCCTTCGTAGATATAATCGTAAACGGTGTTCGTTACCTTTTTCAGAAAACGCTCCTGTCTGCGCTGTCTAGCGTTTGGCTCAAACTGATTGAACTGCGTATCAAGGTTCACGCCCAAAAGCTCGAATACGCCCTCTTTTGTGAGTACGTATCTATGCAACGCATACAGGCTATAAGGGTCGTGACGGTTATTCTCGTTATCACCACCGTCGCGCTCGGGATTCTGAACAGAGCTTTCAAGAAAAATCAGCGTCAGATTACAGTCGTTCGTCTTATCAACAGCATAGTCAAATGCGTAGCGACAGTGATTATTGTCATAGCGGTACTGGCAATTTGGGGCATAAACACGACGGCGCTTATAACGGGCGCGGGTGTTGTAACGCTTATCGTAGGTCTCGGAATGCAAAGCCTCATATCCGACGTCGTGGCGGGGCTCTTTATCGTATTTGAAAACGAATTTAACGTCGGCGATATAATCACGATAGACGGCTTCCGAGGCACAGTAACGTCAATCGGAATGAGAACGACCAAGCTCGAAGCGGCGGGGAATGTAAAAATCGTGAACAACAGCGATATAAGAGGCGTGCTCAATCAAACGATAAAACCCTCAACCGCAAAAGTCCTCATCGATATAGAATACGGCGAATCGCTCGAACGCGTCGAAGACATTATACAAACCCAACTCCCCGAAATCGAGATTGAGGGCATAATCGGAGAAATCAACTATGACGGCGTCGCAACACTCGGCGCGTCGGGAGTGACGTTGCAATTCACTGCGGAATGCCATGAGAGCGATATTTTTGCCGTTCAGCGCGAAATGAACAAGCGTCTGAAAGTGATGTTCGACGAAAACGGAATAAGCATTCCTTTCAATCAGCTTGTCGTCCACGTCGATAAAGAATAAAACCGTGTATTTGGCGCATTGCTTTGTCAACACCGTCTGTTCGCCATGTCACGTACGAAACGGTATCCCCACAAAACGTCCATGTTTTGTGGGGAAGTTTTATTTCAAGCACCGAAAAGCACCCTTGTAGATTATGTTATCAATCCTTCGTCGGCTGCACCGTTCCGTGCGGATGCTCCGGCGGCGCATAGACAGATGTCAGTTTCAAAGGTTTTGTCCCGATATTTATGAGATTGTGCCAAGTGCCTGCTGGCACGAATATGCCGTATCCGCACTGAACTGTTTTCTGATAATTCAGATTGTCGCGGGTTCTGCCCATAGCGACAACCGCCGTGCCGTCTATAACCATAATATACTGATCGGTATCGGTGTGCACTTCGAGTCCGATATCCTCGCCGCTGTTTATCTGCATAAGCGTCATCTGCAAATGCGAGCCCGTCCACAGGGTTGTGCGATAGTTCGTGTTGAGCGTCGCCGCCCTCGCTACGTTGACCGCCAAGGGCTCGGAACCGTAATCGGTGAAAATGAAAAAATTCTGTCTGTCGTTAGGCGCCATAATATGTAATCCTCCTTAATACAGCATATACGCAAAAAAACGAAACGTGTATAAAAAGGAAATGTGTAAAACCTTTCAAAGGATCAACGGCGAACATAAAATATAAGAAACGCGCGGGTTTACGACCGCGCGACTTCTATTTCGATTGCTTATAATTTCAACCACAGGCGCTTTTACGGCACTATTTTTTCACGACGGGGATACGCTGTATGCACCAGACGATTGCGCCGCTCAGAACAAATATTCCCATTGCGCCGAAGACACGGAAAAGTATATGCGCCGAATCGAACGGAAGTTTGTAAATAAAGAAATCCAGAAGCAGAGCGTGTATCAGATAAATCCCGAAAGTAAGCGGCGCCGCGAATTGGCAGATTTTATATATTCCGTCGAAAAGTCTGCCCTTTTTAACGTATTTGAAAGCGGTAAATATAGCCGCCGCATAGAGCGCGCTCGGAACGTTCAGATAACCTTGTACATAGATACGATGTACCCGTTTGCGAATGACGCGAACTGAGTGCCCAATAAATGGGTCAGAAGCCCCGCTACGCCGAGGCAGTACAGCGCAATGCGGAACGCGGGCTTTATCTCGTATTTGTTCACGCAGTATCCGAACAAAACGAATATAAGATAGCCTCCGCCTTATACTGTCCGTCTGCGGCGCGGGCTATGCACCAGATACACGACCATATAAGAAATGGTATAACGGTTTTCACCGTTCACTTTTTTACAAAGGTCTTAGTGTCGTAGCGCTTTCTGTAATCGAGCAGAGTCGCGCCCGAAATCATAAAGAATATCGGCACTGCAAAATAAAACAGGCTCTCAATTATATTCGCGCTTATCCACCTCGCGTTATGACCGACCCCCCCCAGAAACAGCCGTTTGTATGCAGGAAAACCACCGCAAGACTGGACAGCACGCTGAGCACGGTTATGTAGCGCGTATCTTTTTTGATTTCACCCATATTCTCCCCCCTATTCCGTCCGCGTTTTGTTACATTTTATACTCTCTGTCGCAGTACGCGCAGCGATACACGCCTTTCTTCCCTTCCGAAGGCTTGAACGCATGTTCGAGCTCCTGCTCGCAGGAGGTTATACAGCGCGGATTGTCGCAATGCAGGTCGGGCACGGCAATGCAATCTGAAAACTGTCCGTTTTCGGGTCTTACGCGCGCCTCGTCAAGCAGCTTCAATATAAGAGCCATTCTCATATACTTGCCGTTTGCAACCTGCTTGAAATAACAGGCGCGGCTGTCGTCGTCCACCTTTACGCTTATCTCGTTCACGCGCGGCAGAGGATGAAGTATCGCCATATCGGGCTTTGCCGCGGACAGCTTATCGACGGTGAGAATATAGCTGTCCTTCAACCTTTCGTATTCGTTTTTGTCCGCAAACCTCTCGCGCTGTATTCTCGTCATATACAGCACGTCGAGCGCGGGGATAGCTTCTTCCAAGGAAGCAGTCTCTTTATACTCCATTCCGCGCCTGTCCATTATCTCGGATTTAACGTAGTCGGGGACTCTCAGCTCCTCGGGAGAAATAAGCACGATTTTTACGTTTTTATATCTCGAAAGCGCGGCAATAAGAGAATGCACGGTTCTGCCGTACTTCAAATCTCCGCACACGCCGACGGTCAGATTGTCGAAGCCGCCCTTTTCGCGGTATATCGTCAGCAAATCGGCAAGCGTCTGCGTGGGATGATGATGTCCGCCGTCGCCCGCGTTTATGACGGGAACGGAAGCGTTCCTCGCCGCTACGTAGGGCGCTCCCTCCATAGGGTGCCGCATGGCGATTATGTCGGCGTACATACTCACGACCTTAGCCGTATCCGCAACGCTCTCCCCCTTTGAAGCGGAACTGTTTCCGCCGTCGGAGAAGCCTATCACGCTTCCGCCCAATTCCAACATGGCGGCTTCAAAGCTGAGCCTCGTCCTCGTAGACGGCTCGAAAAAAAGAGCCGCCAGCTTCCTGCCCCTGCACGAGTCGGCGTACTTGTCGGGGTGCGCGATAATGTCGTTTGCCGTATCCATAAGCGAATACAGCTCGTCAACGGTGAAGTCGATTATATCCATTAAGTGTTTCATGAAGTACCTATAATTTTTTTATATATTTACAAGCTGAGCCGATTGCTCGGTGCACGCAATCAGCGTGTGATATTCGGCGCAACAAACCAGCTCTCATCGCTAGGATTGTTACGGAACTTTATCAATCTTGCGATGTCTTCCTCTTGGATATAACCCTCTTCCGCGGCGGTTTGAGCTATCACGTCAAAATTTGTAAGAGAAACGTTTTTCACGTTTGCGGCGGCAAGTCGGTCAAGTCCCTTTTGCATTCCGTAGGTGAATATGCTGGCAATTCCGAGCACGTCCGCGCCCGCGCCTCTCAACACCTCGACCACCTCGATGCAACTTCCGCCCGTAGAAATCAGATCCTCGACAACGACGACCTTCTGTCCCTCCTCGAGCCTTCCCTCTATCTGATTCTGTCTGCCGTGGTCTTTCGCGCCCGAGCGTACGTAGCCCATCGGCAAACCCATTATGTGTCCCGTTATAGCTGCGTGCGCGATGCCCGCGGTAGACGTGCCCATAAGCACCTCGGCATCGGGATAGTATTCCCTGATGATTTGAGCAAGACCGTTTTCCACGTCCAGTCTAACCTCGGGCGCAGTGAGCGTAAGACGGTTGTCGCAATATACGGGGCTCTTGATTCCGCTCGCCCAAGTGAACGGCTCGTCGGGGCGGAAGAAAACTGCCTTTATCGAAAGCAGCTCCTTTGCTATTTGCTTCTCTATTTGCGATTTATCCATATTTCACCTCTCATTTCTAATTTTCGGCGTTTTTTATAATACTACCGTTTGCGATTGCCTACTGTTCAGTACACTTTCGATTTTGACAAAGTATTCTAAATAAGCCGTATTTTGATAATTGTTTTCAACCCACGAACTCTTTTACACACCTGTTATACGCAAAAACAGGGTCTTCCGCGGCAGTTATCGGTCTTCCGACGACTATGTAATCCGAGCCGATTTCCTTTGCCTGCGCAGGTGTCATAACTCTCTTCTGATCGCCGATATCTCCGTCCGCAAAGCGCACCCCCGGCGTGACGGCGACAAACTCTTTTCCGCAAACGTCGTGCACCTTTCCCGCTTCGAGAGGCGAGCAAACCACGCCGTCAAGCCCGCAGTCTTTTGCGTTTTTCGCGTAGTGCATAACCACCTCGTCTATCGGCTTTTCTATGAGCAGATCCTCTTTCATACTCTCCTCGTCGGTGGAGGTGAGCTGGGTTACGGCGATGAGAATGGGGCGCGTGCCGTCCTCACGCGTGAGTCCCTCGATTGCCGCGCTCATCATTCGTTTCGTACCCGCGGCGTGGAGATTGGTCATATCCACGTCGAGGTTTTTGAGCACCGCCATAGACTTTTTCACGGTGTTGGGAATGTCGTGCAGTTTAAGGTCCAAAAATACCTTATGCCCCCGCCTTTTGAGCTCGCGCACTATTTCGGGACCCTCCGCATAGAAGAGCTCCATTCCTATTTTCACAAACGGCTTCGTCTCCTTGAACTTATCAAGAAACGAAAGCGTCTTTTCCTTACTATCGAAATCGCACGCGATTATCACGTCCTTTCCCATTATCTGCAACCTCCTATTATGTCTTTCAGCGACTCTATTTTATATTTTTCCATAACCCGCGGCAAATCGTTTATTATATCCCTGCACGCGTAGGGATTGACGAGGTTCGCCGCTCCCACCTCGACAGCCGTCGCGCCTGCCAGCATCATTTCTACAACGTCCTCGGCGCAGGATACTCCGCCCATTCCGACAACGGGAACGCTCACGGCGTTTGCAACCTGATATACCATTCTGACGGCTACGGGGAAAATCGCGCTTCCCGAAAATCCGCCCATCTTGTTTGCGATAACCGGCTTTCTCGTGCGCAGGTCTACGCGCATTCCCAGCATAGTGTTTATAAGGCTTATGCCGTCTGCGCCCGCGTCCTCGCACGCCTTGGCAATCGAAACTATGTCGGTCACGTTTGGGGACAGCTTTATTATAATCGGCTTTTTCGTCACTCGCCTGACCGCTCCTGTGACCTCTGCCGCGCTCTCGGGCGAGGTGCCGAAGCTCATCCCTCCTCCGTGCACGTTGGGGCAGCTTACGTTGACCTCTATCCAGCCCACCTGCTCGCAGGAGTCTATCCTCTCGCAGGTATAGACGTAATCATCGATTGAAAACCCGCTTACGTTCGCCATGACTTTTTTTTCAAAACATTCCGCAAGCCTCGGAAGCTCCTCCGATATGACCTTCTCCACTCCGGGGTTTTGAAGCCCGACAGCGTTTATCATACCTGCGGTGCACTCCGCAATCCTAGGCGTGGGATTGCCGAAACGGGGCTCCTTGGTCGTACCCTTAAACGAGAACGTGCCCAGCAAATTTATATCGTAGAGCTCAGCAAATTCATATCCGTATCCGAACGTACCGCTCGCCGCTATCACGGGATTGGAAAGCTCTATGCCGCAAAGGTTCACGCTCATTTCTGCCATATGATTTCCTCCTTTTTGAGCACGGGTCCGTCCTTGCATATGCGCTTGTTGCCGTACAGCGTCTTACAGCTGCAACCCATGCACGCGCCGAAGCCGCAGCCCATTCTCTCCTCGAAGCTATACTGCCCGCTTGTAGTCGTAGCGTCGTATACGGCTTTGAGCATAGACTGCGGTCCGCAGGTATAGACGTAGGCGTATTCCTCGGGCAGAGCGGCTGTCACAAAGCCCTTTATACCGTAGGAGCCGTCCGCCGTCGTCACCCTGACGTCTGCGCCGAGCGACGAAAACTCGTTTTCATAAAAAATTTCGGATTTCGTATTGAAGCCGAGTATGACGCTCACCCGCTTACCCTCGGATATAAGTCTTTTCGCGAGCAAATACAGAGGCGGCACGCCGACTCCGCCGCCGATAAGAAGCGGACGGTCTCCCGAAAGGGAGGTATCGTAGCCGTTGCCCAGTCCCGTGAGCAAATCGAGCTTTCCGCCCGTCATTTTGCTCATAAGCTCCGTGCCCTTGCCTACGACCTTGTATATCAGCGTGAGATTATCGCCCAAGAGGTCGCAGACGGATATAGGGCGGCGCAGATACAGCCCGTCGAGCTTTATATTGACGAACTGCCCCGCCGCGGTTATTTCGGACGTATCGCCCGTAAGCGTCATTCTGTAAACGTCTCGCGTGAGCGGAGCGTTGTTTACAATCGTAAAAATACTTTGCTTCATTTCAACCTATCCGTTTATCAAAATAATTATATATTGCAAAATGTGGCAATTCACTTGCCTCACGGAGTCACCCGCGTGGGTCCCCATAAAACGCTCTGTTTTATGGGGTAAGTTTTTGCACCTTACTTACTCGCGTAACGAGCTAAATATTTTTCGCATAAAGTGCGAATTCACTTCGCGCTTTTTGCCCCTTATGAGTTTGCGCTCAAAACAAAACTCGCGCACATAACACCATTAATTTCATAATCACACCAAGCCGTGCGCGCGATTTTGTGTCCCGCAATACTACGCAAAATCTTTTTGCGTAGTATTAGGGTTGACGTCTGGCGCAAACAAACTCATTATGCGTCTATCGTGGATATGCGCAAAGTGGTCTCGTCCAGTACGTCGAGGAGCACCCTGACCGTATCGAGAGAGGAGAACAGCGTAACGTTGTTTTCAATGGCGCACTTTCTTATCATATAACCGTCTCTCATCTGCCCCGTGGACTGCACGTCCTGCGTATTGATGACGTACGCTATATGTCCCTGTCTGATAGCCTCTTGAATATCCTCGCTTCCGTCGCTTATCTTTTTGAGCACGTGCGTGCGTATGCCGTTTTCAATAAGGAATTTCGCCGTACCCTGCGTCGCCTGTATATTGAAGCCGAGGTCGTAGAATCTGCGTATAAGCGGCAGAGCCTCCTCCTTATCCTTATCCGAAATGGTCGCGAACACCGTGCCGTAATTTTGCAGCTTCATTCCCGAAGCCTGCAACGCCTTATAAAGCGCGCGGTTGAGCTTGTCGTCGTAGCCTATCGCCTCGCCCGTGGATTTCATTTCGGGAGAGAGATACGCGTCGAGTCCGCGGATTTTGTTGAAAGAGAATACGGGCACCTTGACGTACCATCTGCTCTTTTCGGTCGGATATATATCGAATATGCCCTGTTCTTTGAGGCTCTTGCCCAATATGACCTCGGTCGCGATATCCGCAAGACTGTATCCCGTCGCCTTAGACAGGAAGGGGACCGTCCTCGACGAGCGCGGATTGACCTCGATTATAAACACCTTTTCGTTTTCGTCCACGATAAACTGGATATTGAAAAGTCCGACTATGCCTATTCCGAGCCCCAGCTTTTTTGCGTACTGCAAAATGGTGCCCTTGACCTTATCCGAAATGCTGAACGACGGATACACGCTTATAGAGTCGCCCGAGTGCACGCCCGTTCGCTCTACAAGCTCCATTATTCCCGCTACGAACACGTCGCGTCCGTCGCATATGGCGTCCACCTCGACCTCCTTGCCGATGATATACTTGTCCACAAGCACGGGCTTATCCTCGTCGATTTCGACGGCGGTTTTGAGATACTGGCGCAGCTGATTTTCGTTTGCGACTATCTGCATAGCCCTGCCGCCGAGAACGAAGCTGGGTCTTACGAGCACGGGATAGCCTATCTCGTTCGCCGCGCGCACGCCGTCCTCGATATTTGTGACGGCCTTACCCTGCGGCTGGGGAATATCAAGCCTTTCGAGCACCTTTTCAAAGCTGTCCCTGTTCTCCGCGCGGTCTATCGCCTCGCAGTCTGTGCCTATAATCTTAACTCCGCGCTCCATAAGCGGCGCGGCGAGGTTTATAGCCGTCTGTCCGCCGAGAGAGCTTATTACGCCCTCGGGCTTTTCAAAGTCTATAATCGCCATAACATCCTCGGGCGTAAGCGGCTCGAAATAGAGTTTATCCGCCGTCGTATAGTCGGTCGAAACGGTCTCGGGATTGTTGTTGATAATAATAGCCTCGTAGCCCGCGCGGCGAATGGTCTGCACCGCGTGCACCGTGGAATAATCGAACTCCACTCCCTGTCCTATGCGGATAGGTCCCGCGCCGAGCACGATTATCTTCTTCTTATCGGTAAGCCTCGACGCGTTTTCGCCGATATATGAGGAATAAAGATATGCGATATACTTGCCCGTATGCAACGTGTCAACCATTTTGAATACGGGTGTAATTCCGCTTTCCTTGCGCATAGCGTATACTTCCCGCTCGCTCATGTCCCAAAGCCCCGCAATATATTTGTCCGAGAAGCCCATCCGCTTTGCGGCAAGCAGCCTCTTCGCGTCCTTAGGAGAGGATTTGAGAATATTTTCCATCTCGCAGATTCTTGCAAGCGCTTCTAAGAAAAGCTCGGTTATCATAGTCGCGCCGTGAACTCTGTCTATGCTCTCGCCGCGGCGCAGAAGCTCCGTCACCGCGAAAATCGTATCGTCCTTAAACTCAGAGATATAATCGTAAATCTCATCCGTCGCCATATCCGCGAATTTCTTCATATAAAAATGCGTCACGCCCGTTTCCAAAGAGCGCACGGATTTTAAGAAGCACTCTTCGAGCGAAGAGCCTATGCCCATAACCTCTCCGGTAGCCTTCATCTGCGTGCCGAGCGTGTTCTTGGCGGTGGCGAATTTGTCGAACGGGAATCTGGGGAACTTTGCGACCACGTAATCGAGGCTTGGCTCGATAGCCGCCGTGCCTCCCGCGACGGGGATATCCTCGAGAGCCATGCCGACGGCAATCTTCGCAGTAACGCGGGCGATTGGATATCCGCTTGCCTTAGACGCGAGCGCGGAGGAGCGCGAAACTCTGGGATTCACCTCTATAAGATAGTATTCGCTGCTATTGGGATTGAGCGCAAACTGAACGTTGCAGCCGCCCTCTATTTTCAGCTCGCGTATAATCTTTATCGCGCTGTCGTTGAGCATTTTCAGGTCATGTTCGTTTAGCGACATTATGGGTGCTACGACGACGGAGTCCCCCGTATGCACGCCGACGGGGTCGACGTTCTCCATTCCGCATATCGTAATGGCACGGTCGTTGGAGTCGCGCATAACCTCGAACTCTATCTCCTTATAGCCCTTTACGCTCTTTTCGACGAGCACCTGATGCACGGGTGAGAGCTTAAAGGCGTTTACACCGATTTCCACAAGCTCCTCTTCGTTATTGGCAAAGCCGCCGCCCGTGCCGCCTAAGGTGAACGCGGGACGGAGCACGACGGGATATCCTATTTCCTTTGCCGCCTTCTTCGCCTCCTCGATGCCGTAGGTGATTTCGGAGGGAATGACGGGCTCGCCTATGGACTGGCACATTTCCTTGAACAGCTCTCTGTCCTCGGCGCGCTCGATAGAGGTCGAGGGCGTGCCGAGCAGCTCCACCTCGCACTCTTTGAGGATGCCCTTCTTTTCAAGCTGCATGGCGAGGTTGAGTCCCGTCTGTCCGCCTATTCCGGGGACTATCGCGTCGGGGCGCTCGTAGCGCAGGATTTTGGCGACGTATTCGAGCGTAAGCGGCTCCATATACACCTTGTCCGCAATAGAGGTATCCGTCATTATAGTGGCTGGATTGGAATTGACGAGTATAACCTCGTAGCCCTCTTCTTTAAGAGCAAGACACGCCTGCGTGCCCGCATAGTCGAATTCGGCGGCCTGTCCTATGACGATAGGACCAGAACCTATGATAAGAATTTTTTTAATGTCCGTTCTCTTTGCCATTTGTCAACTCTCCTTTATCTATATCAACTAAATTTTTATTCGTAGCTGTAAACGACTTTACCCTCGCGCACGGTGAGTATATTTCTGCCGAACACGCTAGTTCCCTCAAACGGCGTGCTCTTGCCTTTTGATAGGAACTCCACAGGATTTATCGCGTATTCGCAGGACAAATCCCATATGGAAAAGTCGTTGCAAAACGGAATGCCGAATCTCCTGCGGGGATTTATTACAAGCAGCTCGATCAGGCGTTCCAAGGGGATAATTCCCGCCTTTGCGAGCTTTGTATACAGCACGGGGAACGCCGTTTCGAGCCCCGTTATGCCGAACGCGCTCTTTTCAAGTCCTCTCGCCTTTTCCTCGGCGGAGTGCGGCGCGTGGTCGGTGGCAATCATATCGATTGTGCCGTCTTTTATCCCCTCTATAAGCGCCAGCCTGTCCTCGCGGGAGCGAAGAGGGGGATTCATCTTAAATCTGCCGTCTTCCTGTAAATCGTTTTCATCGAGTACGAGATAGTGCGGAGCGGTCTCGCAACTCACGTTCACGCCCTCGGCTTTGGCTCTGCGAATTATATCCACGCTCTCCTTTGCCGAAATATGGCACACATGATAGGCGCAACCCGTCTCCCTTGCGAGCCTTATATCGCGCTCTATCTGCGCGTACTCGCTCTCGGAGCAAATGCCGCGGTGATTATGCTCCGCGCAGTAAACGCCGTCGTGTATATATCCGCCTTTAAGCAGCTCGTTCACCTCGCAGTGCGCCGCTATGATTTTGTTAAGGCTCGCGGCTTTTTTCATAGCCGCTCTCATCATATCCTCGCTCTGCACCCCGCGGCCGTCGTCCGAAAAAGCTACTGCGCTGCCGCTCATAGCTTCCATATCGGAGAGTTCCTCGCCCTTTTCGCCCTTTGTAATCGCGCCGTACGGCAAAACACCTACAACCGCGTCCCGCCCGATTATGTCGAGCTGCGCGCGCAGATGCTCGGGGGAATCGGGGACAGGGTTTACGTTGGGCATAGCGCAGACCTGCGTATATCCCCCGCGCGCGGCGGCGAGACTTCCGCTTTTTATTGTCTCCTTATAAGAAAAACCCGGTTCTCTGAAATGCACATGCACGTCGCAGAAACCGGGAATTAAAATGAAGTCCGAACAATCGAGTCGGGAAATATCGGAGGAAGAGAAATACTCAACGCCCGACAGTTCCCTCGGGACAAGGCTTTTGAGTCGCTTCAAATCCTTTATTTTCGTCATAGCGTCTCCTTACAAGAAAAAAGTCCCCGTCGCTTCCGACAAGAACCGTTTGACAAACCTCTATTATCCTCGAAATTCCTGTCGGCGCAGACCGACCTTATTTCTTTGCTACGGCTATATTAGCACAATATCGAAGACTTGTCGAACGTTTGAAAAAACAATTTTATTTTTTTGCGAAAATATCGCAATCCGTTTCCGTCCGTCAACCCTGCGCGCTGTCCGCGCCTTTGCCCGCCGTAGCCGCTTCCTTGATTTTTTTATGTCTGCCTACAAGAACCGCCCCGACCGTCGCCGCCGCAATGATAATGCAAAGCCCCAAGACGAACATTGCCAAATCTAACGGTCTTACGATAAACGGTCTGACGTCGGCGCTGAAAACGTAGGTGGTGTCAAGCACGGGATTGTCGCCGTACTGAGCGGATATCTTATAATCGCCCGCCTTTGTCGGCTTGAACGCAAACGTAAAGCCCTCGCCCGCAAGCTCGCCGTTTACGAACCACTTTATAGGCACCGTCCTGTCGGCGTACTTCAAGCCCGTAAGCGCAAAGACCGTCGTCGCGTTCGTATACAGCACTCCGCCGCTCGGAGCCCGCGATACGTCGTCGTACATATTCTGCGCGTACGTCACGCGCACCTCGCCCGCAAGATAGGGCGCGTATTCGATATGGATAGCCTGACTCTCCTCTATGACCGTCTCGCCGTATACCAGCCTCGCGATAATCGCGGTATCCCCGAATACCTCTGCGGAATAGACGAGCTTCGCACCAGTACCCAAAGAAGTTTCGATATAATTGTCGCCCTCTCCGCTTCTCAAAATCCACTGTATGCTGTCGTAAAGGTCGGGCGAAGTCTCCCCGTAAGGATTGAGCCTTGCAATAAACGTCAGCGGCTGCACCTTTGTCGCCTGCATATAAACGGCTTCCTCGTACTCCGCAGTGCCCAGCTCCCCGTTGTGGGTGATTTTTATGGAGGCAGGCGGCGCGTAATCGTATTCCGTATTTTCAAAATCCTGCGTGAGAAGCGCGCCGTAATCGAGAAGACGTATGGAATACCCCTCCTTCTGCGTTTTTGCGGAGTCGAGATTTTTGAGCATGCGCGCTATGCCGTCCCCGCTCGGAACGGTCTTGCCCTCCGCCATATAACGCAGTTTGATAAGCGCCGCCGCCACGCTCGCAAATGGCGTAGCCAATGAAGTGCCGCTTATCGTCTGATATGAGGCAGAGGTAAATTTCGCGGTGTATATATCCGTACCGGGCGCTGCAATATCGTACGCGTCTCCGAAATTGGAATTGGGATGAACGGCGCCGTCCTGTTTGTAATTCATCACCGAAAACACGCCCTCGCGCGCCGCGGGAAAAAACCTGTCGCCCGCAATAGCCGAGTCGCGCCCGCCGTTTTCGTCGTTGCCCGCCGCACACACTATGAGCGTATTTTCGCGCGCGTTATCAATAGCGTAATCGAGCTGTCTGTCCTTTGCCCAATCGGCGTCCGACGACATATTCGAGGAATAAATGCCGAGCGATAAATTTATCGCGCACGCGCCTATCTCGTTCGCCTTGTTTATAGCCCTTACGACCGAGGATATTGAAAAGGAGCTCACCTCCGATTTGCCGTCTCTTGAAAGACTGTTCGCCTTTATCGGATAAATTTTTATATAATCCTGCAGTCCGAGCTCCTTTATGACCATAGCGATTACGCCCGCCACGGAATTCCCGTGCTTTTCGAGCTTACCGTCCGCATTGACCGCGTTATCCGCAAGCTCGGCTGCGGTTATCCTTTTGTTTGTACGGGAGTTGTAGCCGACCGTCTCGCCGTTTTCGCTATACAGCACGCCGCTAAAAAGCTCGTGCGAGACGTCTATCCCCGTATCGGCGACCGCGATAAGTACGGGTGACAGCTTGCTCTTATCCCAGCTTTCGACGACGCTCCTCGCCATGTTGACGTCGAGAGCACCGCTCTGATAATACCAAAGCTCCGCCGAATTTTTATCGCCGTAATTCGCCGCAAACGAAACCCCTCCAAAAGTCGGATATGCACAAAAAACCGCTATGACCGGCAGTATCGCCGCTAAAATGATAAATGACTTTCGGATGCTTTTGCTCATTATAAATTCCTTTCCAGCAGCTTTTCGGAAAACTCCAATCTCGCGAGGCTCTCCTCTTTTCCGAGCACGACCGCCATCTCTATCGCT
Source organism: uncultured Clostridia bacterium (assembly GCA_947382865.1). Lineage (GTDB taxonomy): Bacteria > Bacillota > Clostridia > Christensenellales > CAG-917 > CAG-475. The sequence continues at coordinate 7,397 of CANDBF010000005.1, read as the reverse complement.
CCGCCGGGGGTAACGGGCTCGCCCGTGAGCGCGACGCGCATGCTGAACATAACCTGACCGCCCTTCATTCCGCCTCTTTCGGCGCCCTGCTTCACGCATTCCTTTATAGCCTCTTCCGACCACTCGTCAAGCGACCTGAGAGCGTCCGCCGCAAGCCTGACCGCGGCGAGCGCGACGGATTTATCCACCTTCATCTTCTGATGCGCGTACATATCGAGGTCGTATTCGCCGTAGTTGTTCAAAAACGCGAGCTTTTCGGGGATTTCGCCGAGAATATCCGCTCTCGTCTGCATAAGCGCGGCAAGCTCCGCCTTATCGTAATTCTTTCCCCCTATCGCCTTTTCAATCCAAGGCAACGCGACGTTATAGTATTCCTCTTTCGACATCGCTTTGAGATACTCGCCGTTGAGCCAGCGCATCTTCGCTTCGTCGAAAATGGAGCTGCTGTGCGAAATGCCGTCCACGTCGAACGCCTCCGTCATCTCCCGCAAAGTCATCTTTTCGCGGTTATCCTTGGGGCACCAGCCTAGCAGCGCGATGTAGTTGACGATTGCCTCGGGCAGATAACCTTTTGAAATAAAGTCCTCGAAATTGGCGTCTCCGAAGCGCTTACTGAGCTTACGCGTGGCGTCTTTCATAATGGGCGGCAGGTGCATGTACGTCGGTCTTTCCCAGCCGAATGCGTCGTATATGAGATTGTATTTGGGCGTGGAGCTCAGATACTCCGTTCCGCGGATAACGTGCGTAATTCCCATAAGGTGGTCGTCCACGACGTTTGCGAAGTTATAGGTGGGAAGTCCGTCGGATTTGAGCAGTATGCCGTCCTCTATGTCCGCAGACTCCACGCTTATTTTGCCGAAGACCATATCCTCGTACTCGGATACGACGCCCTCGGGCACCTTCTGCCTTATCACGTAGGGCTCGCCCGCGTCCAGCCTGCGCCTGACCTCGGCCGGGTCGAGATTTCTGCAATGCTTGTCATAGGTGTGCACTCCGCCCGCGTCTTCGAGGCTTTCCAGCCTCTTTTTGTCGCAGAAGCAGTAGTACGCTCCTCCCAGCTCCACGAGCTTTTCGGCGTATTGCTTGTAAATGCCCATCCTCTCTGTCTGCACGTACGGACCGTAGCCTCCGTCCTTATCGGGACCCTCATCGTGTTCGATACCGGCGAGTTTAAGCGTGCGATACACCATTTCCACCGCGCCGTCCACCTTCCTCTCCTGATCGGTGTCCTCTATACGCAGTATAAACGTGCCGTTGTTCTTACGCGCGAAAAGGTATGCGTACAGTCCCGTACGCAAATTTCCTATATGCATAAACCCCGTCGGCGACGGGGCAAATCTGGTTCTAACCGTTCTGTCCATATTTCCAGACTCCTTGTTTAAGATTTGTTGTTCTGTCGGAGATTTCCTTCATAATGCCCGAGGAATCAAAGGAATAGCTTTCCTCGTTGCTGAATACGAAATGGTCTAAAAGTTTTATATCCACCATAGCCAGCGCGTAGTGCAGATTTTGCGTAAAAGCAACGTCTTCGATCGACGGATTTGCAACTCTGCTGGGATGATTGTGCGCGACGATCACGCTGCTTGCGCGGCGCGCCATGGCAAAATCGACTACGTCCCTTATGCGCATCTCAACCGAATCGCTAAGCCCGCTTGTAAATTCCGCAATATCCAGCACGTTGTCGTGAACGTCAAGTCCCACCGCAAACGCGTGCTCCTCGGGAAGTCCCATACAAAGCCCGCACATATACTCCTTGACGACTCCTCTTCCCGAAAGCCCCGTCTTGGGGTCTTTGAGCCCCACCAGATATTTGCGGAAGACTACGGGCAGAGAGGACAAAAACAAAGCCGCGTTTTCCGTCATACCGGGAACGTCGCGCAAGCGCATATAATCCGAATTGAGAACCGCGTTAAAAGAGCCGAATTTTTTTATCAGCTCGTGAGCGAGCGCATTCGTATCCTTACGCGGAATAAAACTGAAAAGGAGGTATTCCAGAATCTCATGCGGTTGAAAATTCTTAAAATCGCCGTTTTTGACTCGCTCCCTCATTCTCTGTCTGTGACCGTCGTGCAAATGCTGTGACATATCGCGGGCTCCTAAATCTCGGGGAATTCCTTAAAAACGCTCTCGTCGAGCTTGACGAGTCGCACCAGAATACGAAGCGCGTCCTCCTCGTCCGCAAAGCCGTATTTTGCGCCTATCAGCTTCCATACGCCGTACGCGTGAAGGAAGTCGTACCAAAAATAGCACTCGTCCTGCATCTGAAAGATTTCCAGATTGTTGAAAGACTGATATCTGCTCCACTGCCTGAGCACGTCGATGAGCGCGGACACCTCCTCGTTGCCGTCGTATCTTTGGCGGATGAACTGCAACATATACTTTTTGACCTCCTTTGAAAAGGTCATAACGCCCTGTCTTGCGTTCTCGATATCCTTGAGAATAAACGCAGTTTCAGGGTCGTCCGAGTGGGCTTTAAGAGCCTTTTCGCTCATATATGCAAACGCGTTCGTCATAGGTTTTATTGTATACTAAATAAATATATAAATCAATAATATTATCGTCGAAATTCGCTCTTTAATTTTTGCATTCTTCAATCCGCCGCCGCCAATCGCGTTATGCTCGGTCGCTTATAGCTACGTTTGACAGCGTTCTTTTTACCTGATATTTTTACAAACACAAACTTTTTGAAAATATACTTATACCCGACTGCGTGACCGATATAGATATTGACGCCTTTAAGCGTTATACAAAAAACTGAATCCCGTAAAACCGCGTCCGCGGGTTTTGTTTACGTTTCCGTATTCAAAAACTCGACGATTCCCGTATATAGCGTATAGGCGAGATTCGCCTGATAGTCCGCGCGGATAAGGTTTTCCTCGTCGAAAGGATTGCTGAGGAAGCCGCACTCCACGATTATGCTGGGATAGGGGCTGCAGGACAGCAGATACTTTTCCGCGGACAGCGCGCCGTACTCCCTGCCACCTCCAACGCTGTTCACGTCGCGGTTGAGCGCGTCCTGCATTACGATTGCAAAGGCTCTGCCGCCCTCGTCGTTTCTGTCGAAAAATACCTGCGCTCCGCGGCGGGACGGGGCGGAATAGAAGTTCATATGTACGCTGACCATAGCCGCGGGCTTGGCGTCGTTGATTATGTCCCCTCTTTTGAACATATCCGCGCGCTTCCTGTTGGACACTCCGGGATAGGTGTGCATGGTGTCGTTGCGCCTTGTATACACAACCTTATATCCGCCGCTTGTCAGATACTCGCCCAGCAGCTTCGCTACCTTCAAATTGAGCTCGCTTTCCTTTACGCCCGTACGCCTGCCCATCACTCCGCCGTCCGCGCCGCCGTGCCCCGCGTCCACAACGACAACGGGGCGCGTATCGTGGGATACGGCGGATATTATAAAGGGCGACGTAAGCGCAAGCGCTACGAATACCGCGCTTACAGCCATCGCCGCCGCTCTCAGAATCAATGCTTTTTTACTCACTGTATTATGCATATTGTTTCAATGTTGAACTTATTCACCGCGGCATAAAAATGCATACCTATCCACAAAGTTATCCACATTCCAACCGCGAAATGTGGACAACTCCGTGGACAACCCCCGTTTTATGCCATGCAAATTCACCGTTTACAGCATACTCCGTGACATAATTTTTTATCACTCGAACGCAAAAAACGCCTATTTTCGACACATTTTGCGATATCTAAACGCGAGTTGCGGAAATTATGTCAACGCATATACGGTGAAGCCCGCGCATAAACTTTGACGAGGTGATATTATGATTGGACTTTCCTCTGTAATCGGAAGACCCGTGCTGTCGCTCGCTACATCCTGCATAATCGGAAGCGTAAGCGATGTATATTTTGACGCAAACTGTAAAAAAGCTGTATATTTTTACATACAGCAACCGCTTAAAAACGAATCCGCCTTGCTCCCGATTGAAAGCGCGAGCAGCGTGTCCGACGCGGTAATCGTCGGGAACGAAAGCGCGCTCGTCGCATTAGGCAACGAGACTTACAAACGCGGATTGAAGAATATGCCCGTATACACGCAGACAGGCGCGCTCAAAGGCACGCTTTCCGACGTACTGTTTACGCCCGCGGGGAAAGTTGCCAAGCTCGTTTGCGGCGATTGGGAATTCACTCCGTCCTCCATATCCTCCATAGGAGACGTAATTCTTCTGAAAAACGCTGTCAAGCCCGTCGCGAACCGCAAAAAGCGTAAAGCGCTCATACCGAGACCCGAAACGGACTATCCCGTCTATATTCTGGACGGCGATAGGGATAAATCAACGGCTATGCCCGCTTTGTCGTCGGCTAATCCCGAAAAGACTGATATTTCGGCAATATCGTCAGAATCCCAATCGGGTTTGCTTCCGTCCGCAAACGCCGCCGAACAGCCCGCGCAAACGGAAATTATTCCACAGGCTTCCGCGCAACAGTCCGACTCCTATTCCGTTTCCGAGGCGCGACCTGCTCCCGCAGTCGCCCTATCCGCCGACAACCGCGAGCCCGTGCTGTCAAACGGAGCGTTCAGAATGATTCTCGACGGCTCGGAGGCGTATTCCTACGACGAGGACTCGCACACGCCGACAAGAGTCATATGCGATTATGAATTTCTGCTCGGCAGAACGCTCGGAGCGGATTTACGCACCTATACGGGGGAGCTTATCGCAACCGAGGGTAGCGCGGTCTCCGACGCTATCGTAGAAAAGGCGAGACGCGCGGGCAAGCTCGTAGAGCTTACGCTCAACAGCGTGAAGCCCGCTGCGAAAAAGCGCGAAAGCCTCTGACGCCGCACTCTCTTCGCAAGCTGCGCATAAAAGCCACTGCGGCTCAAACAGAATATTGTGCGCCCCGTAGCGCGCAAAGACCAAACAATTATGTCAAAAACTTTCAACAATAAAAAAATACGCGTCGTCTCCATGATGCTCTGCACGCTGATATGCATAGCGGTTTGTATTCTTGTAAGCGCGTGCAATCCCAAAAAGACGAGAGAGCAGGACTCTTCTCCCTGCTACGATATCTCCGCCGAGTACGACGCCGAGACGGCGACTCTCTCCGCCTCACAGGAGATACTGTATACCGCTCAGGCGGACTCGGATTATGCGGTTTTGCATGTCTATGCCAACGCGTTTTCAAAGGATAATAACCTAATCAATATTTTATTGTTACAAATAGACAGACAAACTGTCGATTGTGAGATTTACGGCGAGGACAAGACGCTTCTAAAAGTCAATTTTTCTTTCAAGGAAAACGATACGTATATTATATCCTGCAAATATACGGTAAACGTTCCCCGCTCCGATACGAGGCTTGGCGTGACAGAGGACGGCATTGTCAATCTCACCTGCTTTTATCCCGTGCTCGCCCGTTATGACGGAGGTTGGCTCGAGGATTGCTACTCGCAGTTCGGAGACCCGTTTTTCAGCGACGTTTCCTCATTTTACGTAAGCCTGACCGTCGATGAAAATATGAACGTCGCGTCGAGCGGCGAAACCGTAAGCAACGAGATACGCTACGTAAACGGTAAGTACAAAAGGACGGTGGAAATATCCGCGGAGTATATACGCGATTTCGGAATGGCGGCGGGACAGTTCAGGTCCCTGTCGGAATCCGTCCGTCTCGGCGACAGAGATGTCAATGTGAATTACTGTTACTACTCCGACGATAACCCGACGGCTTCCTTGGAGCGCGCCGTAAGCTCCCTCACCGTATTCTCGCAGACGTTCGGGGATTATTCACACTCCTCTTTTACCGTCGTGCAAAGCAATCTTGCGACCGCGGGCGGCATGGAATACGGCTCCTTCGTGCTCGTGTCCCCCAATCCATCCATCGAAAGCTATCTGGATACGATTACCCACGAGACGGCGCACCAGTGGTGGTACGACGCGGTCGGCAGCGACCAGCTCAATTCCGCTTGGCTGGACGAGGGGCTTACGGAGTTCTGCACCTACTACTACCACTATCTGTCGGGAAACCGCGCTGCGCATACCGCCGCTATGTCGGAGATTTCTCGCGCTTACTCCTCTTTTTCCGCGCTCAAACCGACGGTCGGCTTCGACGGCAGAATGAACAGGCATCTGTCCACCTATCTCACCGAGGGAGAATACGTCGCGGTCACATATTATAAGGGCGCATTGCTCTTCGATACTCTGCGTACGCTCGTTGGCGACGAAAAGTTTCAGGCGGCTTTGAGTCGGTATTACAAGGACAATATGCTCAAAATTGCAAACGAACAGTCGCTCTGCTCCGCATTCAAAACGCAGGGCTACGACGTGGACAGCATAATAAGCGGCTGGACAAACGATACCGCAATAATATGACATAAGGTGCGACTGCCGTTTTACGGCAGTCGCTTATCCATCTTACTAACGTCTTTTCACCAAAACCGAAAACTCGTCTCCGTTTTCAAACAGTATTTTAAGCTCATCTCCGTTTTCGACGAATGTTGCCCAATACAATTCGCTCATAGCATACTTTATATCCCGAACAATGTCCTGTGTCCGGCAAGCGGGCTTTTGTTTTCTTTGATTTGAGTTCTTTTCATAATGTTTCTCCTTTTTGATTAAAGTTTTAATTTAAAAATCATAATAATAATGTCATACTACTCAATGCGGCACCGCACAAACATTTAAGCCCTCTATCTTCAATACTAATTTTAGGAGATTTTAGGGAAAAAATGCTTATTTTATCAGATTTTGCCGAAAGGCTGAAAGATATAATGATTGAAAACGGAAATCAATCACCGAAAGAACTTGCTAATGAAATAGGAGTTCATAGAACTACTATTGCCAGATATTTGACAGGAAATAAAATCCCATCTGTCGATATAATAGTCAAACTCGCCGATTATTTTCATTGCTCAACCGACTATATCCTATCATTGCAAGATGATTATTCAAAAGATATAACTTTCAAACAATGTCCGCCGTTTGACGAACAACTAAAATATCTTTTAAAACGTTTCCAAACAAATCGTTATCAAATTTATTCTAAAAATGACGATATAGACGACTCTCTGCTTGACAAATGGTATAAAGGTCAAGTTAAACCTAATATTGACAATATAATAAATCTTGCTGAACATTTTCATTGCTCTGTCGATTTTATTTTAGGTCGTGTTAATTACATTTAAATATCCACCTTATCAAGCTGGGAGCTGACTTACTCTGCAAGGGGTACACGGCAGGTACTCTAAAAAGAAATGCCCCTCTTTCCCTTCGGGCTTTTCAAAATATTAAATGCAATTTTCCCCCTTCCTCAGGTGTTCCCCCTATTGCGGTCTCTCACTTGGATTACCCAAGTGAGCCTCTCCGCAAGCCTACGGCGGGGGAACACAACGCGATTGGACTTTCAGTCAACAATCGCTATTCCGTCGCTACGCTCCT